>CAYOPA010000129.1:0-11893 GCA_964405625.1 uncultured Bryobacterales bacterium | reverse complement strand
GCTTCGGAGAAATCGCCGTCGGTCAAACCGGGCTCGCCCGAGCCGATGATCTCCAACACCCGTCCGCTCTCCAAGCCGGCCACTACGATCCGGTGTCGACCGGAGTCGGCGATGAACAGGCGCTTGCCCGCGTCGTCGGCCAGGACCTTTCCGGGGAATTTGAGCAATGGCTCGGGTTGGCGGTCGCTTTCCAGCAGCAGCTCTTCCAGCGGGCGCCGGTCGAGCTTCCCTTCGGCGTCGTAATGCTCGGCCATCTCGCCGATCACGCGATCGAACAGCTCATAAACCCGCTCGCCCGAATGGGTTCCGATGATCGTGCCCAAGGGGTCGATCAGCATGAACGACGGCCAGGCGCGGACGGCGTACTCTTCCCACACCTGGCGATCGGCGTCGTTGACCACCGGGTGGCGGACGCCGTGGCGCAGCACGGCCTGGCGGATGTTCCCGGTCTCCTGCTCAGCGGAAAACTTGGCCGAATGGACGCCGATGACGACCAGCTCATCGGCGTACTTTTCCTCCAGTTGCGCCAGCTCTTCGAGCACGTGATGGCAGTTGATGCAGCAGTACGCCCAGAAATCCAGCAGCACGATCTTGCCGCGCAGCCGCTTGATCTCCAACGGCCGCGAGACGTTCAACCACTCCAAATCGGCGGGGAATTCGGGAGCGTTGACCTTACCGGGTTCGACGGGCATGAAAGCCCATCATAGCGAGCCGAAGGGCGACCAACGCCGCCCGTCCAGCCGCACCTTGCGCCCGTGGAAGACCGCGCCCTCGGCTTCAAAGCGCAGCCGCTGTCCCAGGCCCGCCTCGCCAGGGAGCGCGATCCGGCCGCCGGCGGCGACCACCCGATGCCACGGCAGGCGCAGCCCTTTGGGGGCCGACCGCAGCGCCCGGCCCACCATGCGCGGGGTGCAATCGGCGGCCTCGGCGATGTCGCCGTAGGTGGCGATCCGTCGTTTGGGGATGCGGCGGACCGCGGCCCAGACGCGCGCTTGCCAGCCCGCCTCCGGGCTCGGCTCAGGCATCGTGGAAGTTCACCGACGTGCGCAGCAGCGATTCGATCAGCGTTTCCACGTCTTCGGCGGTAAAGGGCTTATGCAGCGTCGCGCGGCCGTCCCCGGAGTAGACCTCCGGGTGTTTGCCATTGGCGGAGTCATCGACCAACAAGATAAACCGCTCGCAACGGTCGCGGATCTTCTCCCAAACCTCGGCCGAGCTCATCGGCTGCAATCGGAAATCGCAAAACACCCACTCAAAGCGCATCCGCTGGCACAGCTCCACGCCTTTCTCGCCGGTGGAGACCGGTACGGCGCGGTAGCTCTGGTCCGACAGCCGCAGCACGAGCTCACGCTGGACTTCCGGGTCGGGATCGATAATCAGCGCCGTCAACAGGCCCGCGCGCAGGTTGGCGGAGGGCTCGGCGAGGTCTGCGCTGGAGGCCTGGAACGGGTCGCGGACCAACGGGTACTCGACCTCGATCTGAAAGCCCATGGTGGAGCGCCGGTCGATCTGCAAGGCGCCGCCGGCGCGCTCAATCAGGCTCTGGCAGACGGACAGCTCGAGGCTCGAATCCATCTCGCGGTCGCCGGCCGCCAAGCTGGAGCGCAGCGGCTGGTCCGGCCGCGCCAGCGGCGAGATGGAGACGACCACGCGCCGCTCGCGCAAGCTGGTGTTGACCTGCAACGAGTTGCCGCCCAGCTTTTGCGAGTAGTGCTGGGCGTGGCGGAGCAGGATCTGAAAGACCTGCTGCAAATGGGTGGGGTCGGCGAAGACCAGCGGCGCGTGCTTGCTCAGCGCCAGCTTGACCTGAAAATCCTTGGACTCGCGGCGCCGCCGGAAGTCCGCCACCAGCCGACGCAACAGAGCGTTGAGGTCCACTTCCTGCTGGTTGCCGGCGTCCGGGCTGGCAAAGCGCGCCAGCTTCTCCATCGCCGACGCCGTCCGGTCGATCTGGATGGCGACATCCTGCAGCTTGGCTTCGAGCTCGCGGGCGGTCAGCCCATCGGGAATCCGTTCGGAGGCGGCGCGGATTCGATCGAGAGGCTCAGCGAGCTCCTGCGACATCGCCTGCGCCAGCTCTCCCACGGCCGAGAGCTTCTCGGTGCGATGGATCTGCTCGGTCATCGCCCGCTGGTCGCCCATGCGCAGCCCGAGCGCCAACATGCGGGCGACGTACTCGGCGCGGGCGCGCTGCTCGGGGGAAAACGAGCGCTTGCGCCGACGGTCCTCGATTTCCAACACGCCCAGGCAGCTTTCGCCGTTCATCAGCGGCACGTAGAGCACGGATTTCTGACCGCGCTTCCGGACGAGCTCCTTGTCAACAAAGGGACAGTTGGCGGCGTCGGGCACTTCGGTGGTCTCGCGCGAGCGGAATGCGGCGACGGAACCGGAGATAGCGCCCATCGAGATCGCGGTGCGCGGGAGGGTATCCGTGGAGGCGGCGTAGTAGAGGGCGTGGCCGTCGGGATGCGGCAGCAGCACAAAGCAATGGTCGGCCCCGGCGGCTTTGACGGCGGCCGCGGTGGAGCCGTTGAGAACCTCGTCGCGATCGCTAACGGCGACAATGCGCTGGGCCAAGCGGAAGAGCTCCAGCATGTGGCCCTGCTGCTCCGCCGCCCAACGGCCCTGCCGCCAGAGGAAGAACATCACCACGCAGGCGAACGCCAGCACCACCGCCAGGATGGACCAAGACGCAAGCGCGCGGTCAATCGACAGCTCGCCGGCGGCAAAAAGCGCCAACAGCCCCAGGGCGCCGCCGCCGTGCGCCGCCGCGCCCACAATGTGCTCAGTCCACGTCAAGATTGCGAGAACCCGGGGGGTCCCTCACGCACAACCTTATCTCTCGACCTTCAAATCGGTCAATAAGGGATTGTCGGCAGAGTCGGCGTGGGCGCGCGCTGAACGTGGATTTGGCGGGGATTTCAGGCCGCGACCGCGCGGCAGGCTTCGGCGCAACGGCGGCAGGCCGCGGCGCACGCCTCGCAGTGGTCGTGCGCGTGCTCACCGCAGGAGGCCGCGCACCAATCGCAAACCTCGGCGCACAGCCGGCAGGCCTCGGCCGAGAACTTTCCGTCAAACGCCATCAGCCTGACGCAGAGCGCGCAGACCTCCAGGCACTCGAAACAGCAGCGCGGGCAATCGTTGTCGCTGTCCACGCCGATCATGGCGGACAGACACTGGGTGCAGGCGACCGAACAGGCGTTGCAGGCGTCAACGCAGGCTTGTTGAGTTTGGGTCATGCGCGGTAGACAAGAATTGAGCGCCGGGCGTTACGAGCGCCGGCCGCAAGCGAACCCGCCCCTCCATCCCCGCACTTTCCCTAAAATACAGTCCATGACCCAAGCCGCTCATTCTGAGATCACCAAAGAGATCGATCACTTCCTCCAGGGGTTGCGCCGCCGAAACCCCCATCAGCCCGAGTTCATCCAGGCCGTCCGCGAAGTGGCCGAGGTCATCATCCCATTCACCCACGACGAGCCCAAGTACGGCCGCGAGCAGATCCTGGAGCGCATGACCGAGCCCGATCGCGTGCTGATCTTCCGGGTCACCTGGGAGGATGATCAGGGCAACATTCGCGCCAATCGCGCGACGCGCGTGCAGTTCAACAATTGCATCGGCCCCTACAAGGGCGGGCTGCGCTTCCATCCCGACGTGACGCTGAGCACCTTCAAGTTCTTGGGCTTTGAGCAGGTTCTCAAGAACAGCTTGACCACGTTGCCGATGGGCGGGGCCAAGGGCGGCGCCAACTTCAACCCCAAGGGCAAGAGCGACCGCGAGGTGATGCGCTTCTGCCACTCGCTGATGATTGAGCTGCACCACCACATCGGCGAGGACACCGACGTGCCCGCCGGCGACATCGGCGTCGGGGCGCGCGAGATCGGCTACCTGTTCGGCATGTATCGGCGGCTGGAGAACCGCTTCACCGGCATCCTCACGGGCAAGGGTCTCGCTTTCGGAGGAAGCCTGGTGCGCACGGAGGCGACCGGCTATGGCGCGGTCTACTTCATGCGCGAAATGCTGGCCCTGCGCGGCGACGGGCTGGCGCACAAGACGGCTGTCATCTCCGGCTCGGGCAACGTGGCCCTTTATGCCATCGAAAAGCTCAATCAGCTTGGCGCCAAGGTCGTCACCGCGTCGGACTCAGGCGGCTACATTTACGACCGCGACGGCATCACACAGGAGAAGCTGGAGTGGCTGAAGGACCTCAAGGAGGTCCGGCGCGGGCGCATTTCAGAGTATGCGGAACGATTTGATTGCGAATACCACGCCGGGAAGACGCCGTGGCATGTGCCGTGCGATTTGGCCTTTCCGTGCGCCACCCAGAACGAGCTGTTGGGCGAGGACGCCCAGGCGCTGATCGACAACGGCGTGATCGGCGTCGCCGAGGGCGCCAACATGCCGACCGACACCGAGGGGGTGCATCGCTTCCTCGACGCGCGCATCCTGTTTGCGCCGGGCAAGGCGGCCAACGCCGGCGGCGTGGCTGTATCCGGCTTGGAACAGAGCCAGAACGCGCTACGAATCTCCTGGACGCACGAACAGGTGGAAGAGCGCCTGGAGGAGATCATGAAGAAGATCCACGGCCAGTGCGTGAAATATGGCTCCGACGGCGACGGCTGGGTGAACTACGTGAAAGGCGCCAACATCGGCGGCTTCGTGAAGGTCGCCGACGCCATGTTGGCCTACGGAGCGGTATAGCGAAAGAGGGCGGGCTCGCGGGCCCGCCCTCCGGCGCCTTTCCTCAACGGCCGGCGGCCTGTTCGGCCGCCCACATCAAGGTGATGGCGATGGCCATCAACCCGGAGACCACCGTCAGCGGAATACCGATCTTGTCGATCCTTTCCATGCGTGTTCCGCGTCGCGCATCATCGGGGTTCACCGCTGGGCGATCACCCGACAGGTGGATGTCCAGAATGTCGTGCAACCCCATCGTCATCCGCATATACGCGAGAATCACGACTGTGGTGGTGACGACCACCCACACGACGATCAGTGTTGAGAGTTCCATGGCTTACCTCCTGTCTTTTCCAAGCGATTGCTTTCGCAATCACTACAAGCAATCGGCGGGCCAAACCTAGCAGCGCCGTTCAAACCCTTATAGGCATGGCGCTTATCGCTTTCCGCCTGTGGTAGAAGGCGCAGCAATCGGGGCCTTGCACCCAGTGCTGCTATGCTTCCGAATAGTTGTGAAGGTCGCCGATCAGATCCGCCTCCTCTTTGACCGCGACGACGCCGCGGTTGATCTCGGCCGCGCCGCCGCCACGCTGGCCCGGCTGGAGTACCCTGACGCCGACGTCGACGCCTGCGCCAGGCGGATCGACGAGCTGGCCGCGCGGGTCGCCGACCGCTGGGATGGGGCGAAACCGCCGGAGACGGCCGTATCCGCCATCAACAAGCTGCTGTTTGAGGATTTGGGCTTCCACGGCAACCGCGAAGACTACTACGACCCGCGCAACAGCTTCCTCAACGACGTGCTGGAGCGGCGCACGGGCATCCCCATTTCCCTCTCGGTGGTTTACATCGAGATTGGCCGGCGGCTGGGCCTGCCGATCTTCGGCGTGGGCCTGCCGAGCCACTTCCTGGTGAAGTTCGACGACCGCTCGCGTGTGTTCTTTATCGACCCCTACCACGAGGGGCGGGTGCTGAACCGCCAGGGCTGCCGCGAGCTCGTCAAGACGCTGCATGGCCGGCCGATGGAGCTCCATGACCTGCACTTCGCGGCCGTGGAGAACCGCACGATCGTGCTGCGGATGCTGAACAACCTGCGGGCGATCTACGTCAACGGACGGCAGCACCGGCGCGCGCTGGAGGTGCTCGACGCGATCCTGGCGCTGGAGCCGGATTCGCCCGAGGAGGTCAAGCAGCGGGCCTGGGTCCGCCATGAGCTGGGCCATCGGGGCGCCGCCCTGCGCGATCTGGAGACCTACGCGGGGCTGCGCCCCGAAGCCGAAGACGCCGAGCAGGTGCAGACCTGGATGAACAATTTGCGGCGCACGCTGGCGCATCTGAACTAAGGCGGCGTTGACACTCCTCTGAATCGGCCGATACGCTAGGGCTCATGCTGTTGCCACGCCCCTTCATTGAGTGGTCCGGAAAGGAGCTGACGCGGCGGCTGGCGCGCTCGGGGGCCTGCGAGATCAAGAATCCGGCCGAGGCGGCGCAGGCCTTCGGTCAGATCATCTTCGACTCCCTGCATGTGGAGGAAGAGGTCAACGCCGAAGCGCGGGCGATTCTGGAGCAGTACACCGACTATATGCGCCAGAACGGCATCACTTACACCCAGATGCTGACCAAGGTCAAAAAGAACATCCTGGCGGAGCGCAAAGTGACCGCCGCCGCCTCGCGTGACGGCGATACCAAGATCGCCCGCGACAAAATACTGGAGCTGTCGCACGAGATCGCCGCGAAGCTGCCGCGACTGGAAGGCCTTCGGGTGCTCAAGGGCTGGAACGACGTGCGCCTGGAGATCGGCCGCGAGCTGACCAACATCTTCGTCTTGGAGCAGAAGATCAGCGACCGCGCCGGCGAGACCATCGCCAATCAGAAGCGCGACATCCCCGAGGGCAGCGAGGAGTGGCAGGTGCTGCACCGCCGCTACTACGAGCAGGAGATGCTGAAGATCGGCGTGGACATGCGGGCCGAGGTCCGCTGACGGCCGCCCCTCATCCGAGTCCGGGTGTTAGGATCGCTTCGATGACGGCCGCCGCCCGCTGGACGCTCTTGACTCTGCTGGCGTTGGCCGCCATTCTCGTCCCGTTCGCCATCTGGGAAGAGCCCATCACGGTCTGGGTGGAGCGGACGCTCTCCAACGAGGGTTCGCGGCCCCTGCTGGCGGCGATTCTGGTGAGCCTGCTGGCCGTGGACCTGCTCCTGCCGATCCCTTCCAGCCTGATCAGCACCGCGGCGGGCTATGTTTTCGGCATCCTGCCGGGCGCGCTGGTGTCGTGGGTTGGGATGACGGCCGGGGCGTTGCTGGGCTACGCCCTGGGCGCCAAGCCGGCGCGGGCCTTCACGCGGCGCTTCGTCGGCGACGCCGAGATGACTCGCGCCCGGTCGGCCTTTGCGCGCTGGGGCGGCTGGGCGCTGATCGCCTGCCGGGCCGTGCCGGTGCTGGCGGAGGCGTCGGTCGTCTTCGCGGGAGTCGCCGGCATGAAGCTCGGCCGTTTCTTCACGCTGACGGCCCTCGCCAACCTCGCCGTGGCCTTGATTTACGCCTCCGTCGGAGCGCTGGCGCTGGAGGCGAGCTCGTTCCTACTGGCCTTCCTGGGCGCCATCCTGCTGCCCGGCGCGGCGATGCTGGTTTTCCGCAAGCTGCGAGCTTGATGGGAAGTGAACCGTGAGCCGTGAGCCGTGAGCCGTGAGCCGATCAACCGTTCAACCGCACCTACAATAAAGCTCTCCGATGCCGCCCGCCTCGCCCAGCCATCTGCTCGTCTTTACTGACCTGGACGGGACGCTGCTCGACCACGACACCTACGACTGGCGCCCTGCGCTCCCCGCGCTCGACGAGCTCCGCCGCCGCGGCGTCCCGGTTATCTTCAACTCCAGCAAGACCCAGGCCGAACAGCTCGCCCTGCGCACCGAGATCGGCAATGAGCATCCGTTCATCGTCGAGAACGGCGCGGCCGTCGTCATTCCCCCAAGCTACTTCCCCGCCCCCGATGACGAGCTCGAAACCGATGATCGATTCCTGATGAAGCGCTTCGGCGCCTCCCGCGCGGCAATCCTGGCTCTGCTGGCGGAGCTGCGCGCCGAGGGGCACGATTTCGAGGGCTTTTCCGACTGGACGCCGGAGCGGCTGGCCGCCGTCGCCAACCTCCCCGTGGAGCGGGCCGCGCCCGCGCTGGAGCGCTGTTGCTCGGAGCCGCTGTTGTGGCGAGGGGACCCCGCGTCGCTACACTATTTGCAAGAGCGCGCCGCGGCCGCCGGGATGCGGCTGGTGCAGGGCGGACGATTTCTGCACCTGATGGGGCGCTTCGACAAAGCGGAAGCTCTGGATTGGTTGCGCTGGCGCTACGAGGCCGACGGGATCCGCCGCCGCATCATCGCGCTGGGAGACAGCCCCAATGACGCCGCCATGCTCGATGCGGCGGACGTCGCGGTCGTCATCCGCTCGGCCCGTTCGTCGACAATTGAGCCCCGGGGGCCAAACCGGGTGATACGGACCGACGAACCGGGCCCCGTAGGATGGAACGCGGCGATCCTCGACCTGCTCGCCGCCGAACCGGACGGATAGCCACGGGAATTAGACAAGGCAGTTAGAGCGGAGACGCCCTCGATGGATTTTCACCAAAACGGCATTATCACCACGCTGCACAATCTCTCCAAGCGTCCGGTGGAGGCGCTGGAAGCGGACCTGATGGAGTTCTCCAAGCAGCGTCCGATGGCGGTGGTGTTGCCGTCGTTGTTCTCCGAGCTGGAAGGCCCGGCGTTAAGCAATATCTTGGATGAGCTCTCCGGCGCGCCCTACCTAGCCCAGATTGTGATCGGCCTCGACCGCGCCAATGAGGACCAGTTCCGCCACGCCCTGCAATACTTCGACCGCCTGCCCCAGGACCATCGCGTTCTGTGGAATGAAGGTCCTCGGCTGCGCGAGATCGACGCCCTGCTGCAAGAGCGCGGGCTGGCGCCGACGCAGCTCGGCAAGGGGCGCAACGTGTGGTACTGCTTCGGCTACGTGCTGGCCACCCGCAAGGCGCGCGCCGTGGCGCTGCACGACTGTGACATCGTCACCTACACCCGCGAGCTGCCGGCGCGGCTGATCTATCCGGTCGCCAACCCGAACTCGTCCTATTACTTCTGCAAGGGCTACTACGCGCGGGTCTCCGGGAAAAAAATGCACGGCCGGGTTACCCGGCTGCTAGTAACGCCGTTGATTCGGGCGATGAAGCGCTGCTGCGGCGAGTCGCCGTACCTGGAGTACATGGACAGCTTTCGCTATCCGCTGGCCGGGGAATTTTCCATGCGCACCGAGGTGCTGGCGCACGTGCGCATCCCCAGCGACTGGGGCCTGGAAATCGGCGTGCTCTCGGAGATGCAGCGCGACTACTCCACCAACCGCATCTGCCAGGTCGATATCGCCGACTCCTACGACCACAAGCACCAGCCGCTGTCGAAGGAGGACGCCACCCGCGGCTTGGCCAAAATGAGCCTGGACATCTCAAAAGCCTTCTTCCGCAAGCTGGCCTCCAACGGCGAGACCTTTACCACCGAGAAGATCCGCACCATCAAGGCCGCCTACTACCGCACGGCGCTCGACTTTATCGAAGCCTACTCCAACGACGCCGCCATGAACGGTTTGGCCTATGACCGCCACGCCGAGGAGCAAGCGGTGGAGCTGTTTGCGCTCAATATCATGGCCGCCGGGAAGCACTTCCTCGAAAACCCCATGGAGACGCCCTTCATCCCCAGTTGGAACCGGGTCGTCAGCGCCGTGCCCGACATCCTCGGACGATTGGCCGAAGCCGTTGAGGCCGACTACCGTGAGTTTTCGACGGTCGCCAGCTGATCGCGCCGGAAGGGAAGCCGCACAGTGTCGCTGCACGATCACGAATCCATCCTCGCCGAGCTCCGCCAGAAAGTCATCGCGCACCTACGCTGGCTTTACCCAGAGGCCGATCACGAGGCGCTGGCCGAGGATCTGCTCGGAGCCATGGGCCTGAAATCCCGGTGCATCCGGCCGACGCCGCGCCAAAACAAATGGAGCGAGGACGACGTGCTGGTGATCGCCTACGGCAATTCGGTGGTCGACGACGCCGAGGCGCCGCTGGCGACCCTGCGGCGCTTCCTGGGCGAGCGGCTGACCGGCGTGGTCAGCGGCGTCCACATCCTGCCGTTTTGCCCGTACAGCTCCGACGACGGCTTCTCCGTCATCGACTACAACCAGGTCGATCCGGCGCTGGGCGATTGGTCGCACCTTCGCGAGATCGCCTGGGAGCTCGACCTGATGGCCGACCTGGTGATGAACCACGTGTCGAGCGAATCGGTCTGGTTTGAAAATTTCAGAAAGGGCGTCTCGCCGGGCAAGGACTACTTTGTAACCGTCGAGCCCGACACGGACCTCTCGCAGGTCGTCCGCCCGCGCAGCACGCCCCTGCTTGGCCCGGTGGAAACGGCCGCCGGCCTAAAGCACGTCTGGTGTACCTTCAGCTTCGACCAGGTCGACCTCAACTACCGTAACCCCGAGGTGCTGGTGGAGATGGTGCGCATCATCCGCCACTACATGCAGGAAGGCGTGCGGCTGTTCCGGCTCGACGCCGTGGCGTTCTTGTGGAAAGAACCCGGCACTCCGTGCGTCCACCTCAAGCAAACCCACGAGATCATCCGCCTGCTGCGCACCCTGATCGAATACCGCGAGCCGCAGGCCATCGTCATCACCGAGACCAACGTGCCCAATCGGGAGAACCTGTCGTACTTCGGCAATTCCAATGAGGCGCACGTCATCTACAACTTCTCGCTGGCGCCGCTGCTGTTGCATACGATGCTCAGCGGCGACACGCGCCACCTGATGACGTGGCTGACCTCGATGCCCCCGGCGCAACTGGGCACGGCGTATCTGAACTTCATCGCCTCGCACGACGGCATCGGTCTGCGCCCCGCCGAAGGCCTGCTCTCCGACGGAGAGCTTGCGACCCTGATCGCGACGATGGAGCGCTTCGGCGGCCTCGTTTCGACGCGACGGCTGGCCGACGGCTCCGACAAGGCTTATGAGCTCAACATCGCGCTGTGGGACGCTCTGCAAGGAACCTCCCAGGGCCCGGACGACCACCACCTGACAAGGTACATTTGCGCCCACGCCATCATGCTGGCGTTGGAAGGCATCCCGACCTTCTACTTCCACAGCCTGGTCGCCGGCGGCAACGACTACGAAAAGCTTGAGCGCACCGGTCACAGCCGCTCCATCAACCGCCGCAACTGGGACTCCGAAGACCTCAATCGCCGCCTCGACGACCGCGAGTCCCATCACGGGCAAGTTTTTGACCGGCTGTGCAAGCTGATCCGGATTCGCCGCTCGCAGCCGGCCTTTCACCCCAACGCAACGCACTACACGATGCATCTGGGACGCCACGTTTTTGGGATCTGGCGGCAGAGCATCGCGCGCGACCAGTCGATCTTCGCGCTGCACAACGTGAGCGACCAGCCACAGAGCGTGTCGTTGGAGTACGTGAACTTGATTAGCACCGACTCCTGGGTCGATCTGGCGAGCGGGGCCTGGCTGGAGGACCTTGATGGGGTGATTGAGTTGGCGCCCTACCAGTTCGTCTGGCTGACGAACAAATTCTAGACCGCGGGGGCGTTCAATGTCCGGTGAATTTTTGATTCTGAGTTGTTCGCTCAATTCCGCTAGCCGCTCGCATCGGCTGGCGCTGGCGGCGCAAGCGGCGCTGGAGGCGCTCGGCCGGCCGGTTCGGCTGATCGACCTGCGCGACTTGGACCTGCCGTTTTGCGACGGCGAGGACAGCTACTCCGAGCGGGCCGTGAAGCGGATCGCACAACTGATTCGGGAAGCCGCAGGGGTGCTGGTGGCCGCCCCGGTCTACAACTACGACCTCAACGCGGTGGCGAAAAACCTGATCGAGCTGACCGGTTCGGCATGGACGGAAAAGCCGGTGGGCTTCCTGTGCTCGGCGGGAGGACGTTCGAGCTACATGGCGCCGATCGGGCTGGCGAATTCGCTGATGTTCGATTTTCGCTGCTGGATCGTGCCGCGCTTCGTGTATGCGACCGGCGCTGATTTCGCGGCGGACGGAACGATCACGGCTCCAATCGCCGGACGCATCGAATTGCTGACCGCGGCGCTGGTGAAGCTGGCCGACGCACTGGAATAGCGGTCGCGGTAGGGACGCCGGTCGCCCGACGCCCCCCGCATGGATCCGTACGTGCGGCGTTACCG
>CAYOPA010000128.1:7239-11968 GCA_964405625.1 uncultured Bryobacterales bacterium | reverse complement strand
CCCAGCAGCATGCGGGTTTCCGCCTTCAGGCTCATCCCGTGTTGGAAACGCCTCCCCTCCAGGCTCATCCTGCATTGGATAATTCTGATCGTGCAAATCAGCAGGGAGTTTCGCAATAATAGGCACACCCGCCAGCCGTGGCGCTCTTCGTTTCGGGGGTCGATCTGATCCGGATTCGGACACAACGGCTGCGTAGCGCCCGCCTCGACCATATCCCCGATGCTCGTCCTTCTGCCTGTCGCTTCATTGATGGTCCTTTGGCTGGCCCTCTTCTCGCGCGGCTTGGACTGGCGCCGCGTCGTTGTCCAAACCCTGCTGGCGGGCGGACTCTGGGTGTGGGCGCTCACCGAAGGGCTCAGCCAACTCGCCCTACTCGGCAAACCGGCGCTGGCAATCGGCTGGGCGGCGTTCCTGGTCGCAGCGGCGGTCGCGATCGACCGCCAGGCTCTGCCGAAACGCCTTTGCCCGCGGGACCGCCCGCGATCGGATCGACTGCTCCTCGGCGCCGCCGGCGGCGTCATCGCCGTCAGCGCCGGCGCGGCCTTTCTCTCCGCCGTTTTCGGCGCGCCCAACGCCATCGACGTGTTGAACTACCATCTGCCGCGCGTGGTCTTCTGGCTGCAAAGCGGCTCGGTCGAGTTTTTTCCGGCCAACTACTACCAACAGCTCTCGCTCCAGCCCATGGCCGAATACGCCATGGCGCACGCCTTTGCGCTCACCGGCGGCGACCGATTTGTGCAGCTCATTGCTTGGGCGGCCTTTGTCGGGTCAATCTGCGGCGTTTCGTGGCTGGCGTCGTTGCTCGGCGCCGGTTGGCGAGCACAGGTCCTCGCGGCGGCTCTGGTGGCGGTCGCGCCGAACGCCGCGCTGCAGGCGTCGGGCGCAAAGAACGATCTGGCGCAGACCTTCTTCCTGATCGCCGCCGCCGGTTTTGCACTCCAAACCGCGCAAACCATGCGCCGCGGCGACGCCGCCTGGGCCGGAGCCGCTGCCGGACTGGCTCTGTTGACCAAAGGAACGGCCTACGTTTTCGCCCCGGGATTGGCGGTCGGAGTCTTGATCGCAGTTCCCAGCGCCGACCGGCGTGCGCTGTTTCGCCACGCCGGTCTGATCGCGGTGATCGCCCTCGCGCTCAACGCTCCGCACTACGTCCGCAACTACAACTACAACGGCCATCCTCTCGGAGATGGAACCGCGACGGAAACACCGGAGCACCGCTACGCCAACGAGCGCATCGACGCCGGGGTCGTCTTCTCCAACATCCTGCGTAACGCCGCGCTACAATTCCCGGCCGTACCGCGATGGGCGCAGCCGTTGTTTCAGCGGGTGAGGGCCGTCCATTCCGCGCTCGGGCTCGATCCCGACGACCGCGCCACGACTTTTGGAACCACGATGTTCAAGCCCGCCGTGCCGGAGCAGATGGAGAAGGTTAATGAAGAGCTGGCCCCCAACCTGCTCCATACTATTTTGCTGCTGCCATTGTCGATCTGGCTGCTTTGGCGGCGGCGAATGGACGGTGCGGCTGGTCTGTCGATCGGCGTTCTGCTGGCATTTGTGCTCTTCTGCGCCTTGATCAAGTGGCAGCCGTGGCATGCGCGAATGCATACGCCGCTCCATCTGCTGGCCTGCGCGCCGATGGGGATGATGCTGGCCGGGATCCGCCGGCCCATTGCGCTCGCGCCAGTGGCGGCGGCCGCCCTGTGCCTGCTCGTCCCGGCCTTGCTCTACAACCAGATGCGCCCGTTGCTGGGGTCGGGCGACGTTTTTCGGACGAATCGCTTCGAGCAGTATTTCGTCATCTCGAGAGACAGCCCCCAAAAATATCGGTTGGCGACCGACTTCATCCTCGAAAGCGACTGCCGCCGTGTGGGAATCGACGCCACCCGCGAGTTCAACCAGTATCCGCTGTTAAGCGCTTTGCTGGCCGGCGATTCCTCCATCCGGTTGCTTCCTTCGGGAATTCGAAACGCCTCCGCGCAGTTGCGGCCGCCGGGTTGGTTTGACGACCCTTGCGCCGTCGTGTGTCTGAAGTGCGGGGACGAAGAGTACGCTTCGTTGTTGTATGGTCCGGTCGGACCGCCGACCCAATTTGAAACCCTGGCTGTTTTCTCGAAATCGGAGCCCAACTCGGGCAATCTCGGCTCGGAAGCCGATGATGTCCCGTGGCTGCTCGATCTCGATGGCGACTTCGTCTTTGATCCTGCCGCCGAGGAGCGCCATTGGGGCGCACGGGATCATCTTCGAGTGTGGGGAGATTGGAACGGAGACGGCAAGGACCAAGTCGGCTCGGTGGATCCGGCGGATGCAATCTGGTTTCGTGATCTCAACGGAGACTTTGTCCTCGAGCTACCCGAGGAAGCGCAAGTCTGGGGCCCGCCGGGCGCCACGCCGCTGGTCGGTGATTGGAACGGCGACGGCAAGGACGACGTCGGCGCCTTTTACGAAGGCGTCTGGTACCTGGATTTGAACGGAGACGGCGCCTTCGACCCCGCAACCGAAGAGCGAAGCTGGGGGCCTGCGAGCTCGACGCCGATCGTGGGCGACTGGAATGGCGACGGCCGGGATGAGATCGCCGCGTTCGCCGAGGGCGTCTGGTTCATGGATTTCAACGGCGACGGGGTCTTGGACCCCGTCACTGAGCAGAAATACTGGGGCTCAGCCGGGTGGGTTCCCGCGCCGGGCGACTGGAACGGCGACGGCAAAGCCGATCTGGGAGTTTTCAGCAACGGCGTTTGGCACATCGATAGGAACGGAGATGGACAGTTTGACCCTCAGAATGAAGAAGTCGGATGGGGGCCGCCGGGCTCGATTCCCGTCGTCGGCGACTGGAACGGCGACGGCCGGGATGATCTAGCCGCTGTCGATCCATCAACGATGACATGGTTTGTGGATAGGAACGGAGATTCCACTTTCGGCGAGGATACCGAAATCCATCGGTTCGGAAGCCCTGGAGACCAACCCATCGCGGGCGACTGGAACGGCGACGGTCGGGATCAGATCGGCGTGATCAGGGGCGGCAAATGAGGGCTAGACCTTCGACGGTGACCAGAATTTCGACCAATCCACCGACTTGTAAGGGTTATGGCGCGGCCGGGTGGACGCCGGTTCCCGGCAAGCGGTAACGACCGCGCTACGACAGATCACGGCGAGGGGCGCCGCGGGCCGCCCTTTTTCTGTTTGGCGGGCGTCTCAGACGATTAGCATGCAGTCGCCGTAGGAGAAGAAGCGATACCGCTGCTCCACGGCGTGCCGATAGGCCGCCAGCGCGAGATCCCTGCCCGCGAAGGCGCTCACCAGCATCAGCAGCGTCGAGCCTGGCAAGTGAAAATTCGTCAGCAGAGCGCCGACGGCTTGAAACTCAAAGCCGGGATAGATGAACAGCTCCGTTCGGCCTGAAGCCACGCGAAAACGGCCGCCGCCGACCCGGACTGCGTGCTCCAACGTGCGGGCGCTGGTCGTGCCCACGGCGACGATGCGCTCAGCCGCGTTGAGACCAGCGGCGGTCGCCGCGCTGACCTCGAAGCTCTCGGCGTGCAGGCGGTGCGACTCCACCTCGACATCGTCGTCGATCGACTGAAACGTCCCCAACCCCACATGCAGCGTGATCTCCACCGGCGTCGCGCCGCGTTCCGCGGCTGCGTCCAGGATTTCCGGCGTGAAGTGCAAGCCGGCGGTCGGCGCCGCCGCCGACCCGCGCTGCTTCGCAAAGACCGTCTGGTAGCGCTCGCGGTCAGCGTCCTGGTCCGGCCGCTGGATGTAGGGCGGCAACGGCATGTGGCCGATCCTTTCGACAATCTCAAAAAAGCGCTCCGCGGGCTCAAGCTCCAGGGTCCGAGACCCCCGCTCGCCTCGAGCAACCACCCTCGCCGACAGCCCTTCGTCGTAGAGGATCCGTTCGCCGACATCGATCTTCCGGCCGGGTTTGACAAGCGCCTTCCAACGCAGCGGGTTGTCGCTGAGTTGCTCCAACAGCAGCGTCTCCACCCGCGCCGACGCCGGTTGCCCCCCGGCGTCCGGCCTACCCGCCCGGCGGCCGTACAGCCGCGCCGGCAACACGCGGGTATTGTTGAGGACCAGCGCATCCCCGGCGCGCAAGTATGTGGGCAGATCCTGAAACGCAGCGTCCGTCCAGGCTCCCCGTCCACGGTCCACCACCAACATGCGCGCACCGCCGCGGTTCGGCAGAGGCTGCTGCGCGATGAGCTGCGGCGGTAAATCGAACTGAAAGTCCGCCGGGGTCAAATCATGCCCATCTTGCGCAGCCGGCCGATGTGGGCCGCGATCTGCCTTTCGGCTAGCGGGTACTCATGGGCCTGTATGTCGGGGTAGACCGACGAGAGCAGCTCGAGCGGGTCGTGAACCCCCTGCTTCCAGGCGTCGAGCACCGTCTGCTCGCGCCGCAGCCGGTGGTTGTAAAGCGCCTGCAAGCGCTCGACGGCGTTGGCCAGCATGGAGCCGTGCCCGGGCAGCAGCGTCTTGGGTTGCAGGCTGATCAGGCGCGCCAACGACCGCAAGTAGTCGTCCATGTCGCCCTCGGGAGGATCGATGATGATCGTGGAGTGTCCGGCGATCATGTCGCCCGCAATCAGCGCGCGCGAGCCCTCTTCGAAAAAACACAGATGGCCGCGGGCGTGGCCCGGGGTATGCAAGACCTGGATCGCGATCGGCGGGTCTCCGGCGAGCACGATGCGCTTCCAGGGCAGGGACGTCCAGGCCAGCCAGCCCACCA
>CAYOPA010000128.1:0-7229 GCA_964405625.1 uncultured Bryobacterales bacterium | reverse complement strand
GAGCATGACTGCGAGGGTGGCGGCGACCGAGAGACCGGCGAGCACGATGCGCTGCCCGTCCAGCAGCGGCTGATCGACCTCGATGCCGCGCGCCTCCAAGCGTTCGGCGGTCAGCGGATGGGCGCAGACCGGCACGCCCAGCGCCTGCCGCATCGCGTTGACGCCGCCGACATGGTCTAGGTGGTGGTGGGTCAGCCAGATCGCCTTGACGATCGAGCCGTCGCGCTTGCCCGCCGCCTGCACGGCGCGTTTGAGACGGTCGATTTGGTCCGGATCGGGCGAGCCCGGATCCACCAGCACCATCTCGCTGACGCCGATCAAGTAGGCGCTGGTATGCGTCGCCGGCGGCAGCGTCCGCGTGCGCTGCGGAACGGCGCTGACCTCTTTGCGAAACTCGATGCGGTGCGGCGCCGGGCCTTCGTCGCCGCCCGGCCGAAGGTGCTCCAAGCCGCGCACCGGCCCCTCTCGCAACAACACCCGCAGGATGTGCAGATTTGGCTGGGCCAGCAGCACCTCGGCGCGGCGCCAGCGCTGGATGGCCTCGGCCGGGCGAATCCATTCGCCCTTATCGAGCTCGCCCCGCCAAACCTCCGGCTGCAAGGCCTCATTGAGGGGCCACTCCAGCAAGAAAAACCTTGCATCGAAGCGAATCGTGGAAAACGCCGGCGTCACCCAGCGTCCGGCGTAGGTGAGGCGCGAGGCGTCCAGTTGGACATCCAGGTCGTGCAGCAGCTTGGGGAAAAGTCCCTTGTGGTCAATCAGTTGCCGCCGCGCTTCCTGGACGCGCGCCGGATCGGGAGTGGCCCCGGGGGGATGCACGAGCAGGCCGGTCTCCTCAAATAGCTCGCGCAGAGTCGCCGCGGAGAGCCCGTCGATCAACGTCGGCGGCAGATCCCCATCGTCGGCGCCCGGCACGTCGGCCGGGTCGAAAGGCTCGTCGACATCCACCGGCCGTCCTTCGACCGCGGTCTCGAGGTCCACCGGCGCGATGCCGCCGCCCGGAAAGGCGTGCCATCCCCCCATAAACCGCAACACGGGGCTGCGCCGGACCCAGAAGGTTTCCACCTCGCCCGCGGCATTGAGGCGCCACAGCACGACCGAGCCCGACGGTCGCGGCCGGGGAGAGGGAGAAGGGTCGAAGGGTTGGCCGACGCCGGAAAGGACTTGCTCGTAGACGCTGTTGCCGCTCACTCTTCCTACTGTAGCCGAGGCGTCGGGAGCGGTTCCCGGCGGTTTTGGACGCCGCGGGCGCGAGCCCTACGCGCCAGGCGAAGATGGGAGCCGCCCGGCTTCAGCCGGCGGGCGCCGAGCGCAACCCTACGCGCCAGGTAAACCTGGGCGGCTCACTTCTTCAGCAGGTCTGCCATGCGGCGACCCGGCCGGGCGATCTCGGTAATCCGCACCCCGTAATTGCCGTCCACCACCACCACCTCGCCGCGCGCGATCAGGCTCTCGTTCACCAATAGATCCACAGGCTCGGTCACCGCCCTGTTTAGTTCCACGATCGACCCCGAGGAGAGCTTCATCGCCTGCTCCAGCGTCATCGTCGTCTGACCGAAACTCACGGCCAAGTCCATCTCCACGTTCTTGAGCAGCCGCAGGCTCTCCTCGGCGGCGTCGTCAACGGCTGATTGCAGCGCTGTCGACGGCGCCGCCGCGCCCGTGGTTGTCGGAACGTCCGGCTCAAACAGCACCCGGGCGAGCTCGGCGTTGCACCCCAGCGCAAAGCTAAGCGGAATTCCCGATGCTCCCTCCAGGCGGACCTCCACCGCCGGAATCGACGCCTCCAGCCGCACCGACTCCCGCGAATGACCCATCCGCACCGGCCGGCCGATTCTTTGGCCAAGTTCCGCGGCGACCGATACGGCGGCTTGATTGAGGAGCTCGCGGAACGTCTCCAGCGCCGTGGTCCGGTCCGCGTCCGCATCGGCATCGGCTTCTTGGCCGGAGACGAGCCTCCAGACCTCCTCGACCGTCTCTTTCGGCGCTCCGATGCGGAGTGCGGCGCCGGCGGCCGCGTCGCACTCCTGGCTGTACCAGACCGGTTGCGCCCAGCCGGCCCACTGCGCGCGGTTCGGCGTGTCCGCCGACGCCCGCATCTCGGCCGCCGACCCGTTGACGTCAAAGCTCCGCAGCACCGCCTCCACCGCTTGCGCCCAAACCTCGGGCAGCCAGTGGCTGGCGATCGTCACTTGCCAGCTCAGGCTCATCGCGCCGCCGCCCCCTGGGCGGAGCGGATTTCCACCGCGCGCCGGCCCTTCACCGAGACCAGCTCTCCCGTGAACTTTTCCAAGCCATTGACCAACAGTCGGGACGGCTGGTCAATCGGCGCGTCCAGTGAAACCACGTCCCCCACTTGCAGCGCCATCAGATCATGCAAATGGATCCGCGCCGCCGGAGCGCGGGCCTCGAATCGTACGGGGATCCTGCGGGCGATATCCTGCATCCGGCGCCGCCCCTTGCCCGCGGCGGAGCGCTTGCGGATCGACCAATGCTGCTCAAAGCGTTGGCCCATCATCTTGACCATGATCGACGGCACTCCGAAATTCACCATGCCGCGCGACTCGCCCAGTGTCACCTCGAAGCCGATCGCCACAATCGCCTCATTGGCCGACAGGATCTGCATCAGTTGCGGCTGCGTCTCCATGGCGTCAATCTCAAAGGCGACCTCCACTACCGGCGCCCAGGTTTCCCGTAGGTCGTGCAGAATCACCTTCAGCAGGCCTTCGGCGATACTCTGCTCAATCTCGGTCAGCTCACGCGGCTCGCCGCCGACCTTGTCGCCGGCGCCGCCGAGCAGGATGTCGAGCATCGGGACTGCCAGCGACGGGTTGATCTCCAGCACCGAGTTGCCGTCCAGCGGGCTCATGCCGATGCTGGCGATGCAGGTCGGCGTGGGGAGGTATTGCAGGAACTCGCCGAAAGAGAGCTGCTCCACCGAGACCAAGCTGGCCGAGACGTAGGCGCGCAGATAGGCCCCCAGCGACGAAGCCAAGTTGCGCGCCAGGAAGTCGTGCATCAAGTGGATGGCGCGGAGCTGCTCTTTGGGGATGCGGTCGGGCCGACGGAAGTCGTACGCCGTGGGCGATGCGAGGGTCTGCCCCGGCGCCGACGCCGGCGGCCTGCCTCCCCCGCCCTGTTCCATGAACAGTCTGTCGATCTCTTGTTGGGAAACTTGCAAGGTTCACCTCCGCGGCTCGGACGCTCCCGGCCACCGCGAGCGTATCGAGGCGCGCATCCGCAGGATCGCCTGGGACTTGAGCTGCGATACGCGCGTCTCGTGCAGCTCCACCACGGCTGCGATCTGCCGTAGCGTCAGCTCACGCCGATAGTACAGGGTTATGATCGTGCGCTCCACCTCCGGCAGCCGCTCAATCGTTTCGATCAGCAGCCGGCGCAGCTCGGAGCGCTCAAGCTGCTGCAGCGGCCACTCCTCGCTTTCGTCCGAGATGAAGCGCAACACGTCCGAACCCTCTCCGCCGCCACTGGAAGCCTGCTCCAGCGGCGCTAGGTTCAGCCCGCGCGTCTCCACCAGCCAACGCCTGTATTCTTCCAGCGAGACGCCGAGTTGGGCGGCGACCTCGGGCTCCTCGGGAGCGCGCTGGAGCTTCTTCTCCATCTCGGTGATGGCAGCCTCAATCTGTTTCGCCTTGCGCCGCTTGTTGCGGGGCGCCCAGTCGATGCTGCGCAAGCTGTCGAGGATGGCCCCGCGAATCTTGTGCTCGGCGTAGGTTTTCAGCTTGATGTCGAGGTTCGGGTTGAACTGGTCGACGGCGTTGATCAGCCCCAGCGTGCCGGCGCTGATGAGATCGTCGACGCTGACAGAATCCGGTAATCTCTCCGCGATGCGGGCCGCGATCAGCTTGACCTGTGGCAGATGCTCCAGGATGCGCCGCTCACGCAACTTGTGCGCTTCCTGCGAGCTGTCCTGGCTGGCGACCTTCGAGTACATCGGCGTGCGTGCTGGGCGGTCGGCTTGCTCAACGGCTAAAGAGCAGGTTCGTCAAACGGCCCGGGTTGGCCGCCCGCAAATCGTCCGGCGTCTTCGGACCCGTCCCGAGAAAAGAGATCGGCAGACCGCTGCGCGAGCTTTCGTTCCAAAGCGCTCCGGGCCGCGACGCCACGTCCAGGTGCGTGAACAGCAGCCGTGAAGGTAGGAACACCTTGGCGCTTTCGACGGCCCTTCGCATCTCGCCCTCGCCAACGGCGGCGCTGAGCGTCAAGTGGGTTTCCACGCCGCCGGCCTCCTCCAGCGCCGCCGCCAAATCCGCCGCCCGGGCCTTCTCGCTGGGCGCGTACGAGGGCGTGTCAATCAAAATCAGCGCCTCCGCCGGCCCTTCGTCGCGGATGCGCTTGAGCTTGCGCGGCAGATCCTCCGGCCCCCACGCCACCGTCAGCACCGCTCCCGCCGATTCCGCCTGAGCCCCCAGCGCCTCCGCCGAGCCCCAGCGCACCGGATCGGCCAGCAGCAAATGCGCCGGGCGCTTGCGCCGCAGCCCGAGCTGTACCGCCAGCTTCAGCAGCGACGAGGTCTTGCCCGACCCGCTAGGGCCGACAAACGCAGCCACGTCCCCCAGCCCCGGCGCGGTCTTCCACCCCGCGCTCACCTGCGTCCGCACCCAGGCCGCGAGCTCAAATGCGTTGCGGCCCCGTGCGGCCTCGCGCTCCAAACCATCTTTCAGCGTGGGCCAGGAGTCGAGATCCAACCCGGTCTCTTGGAGCAGGTTCAGTGTCTGCCGCACGCCCGACGCCGGTTCGACGGCCCCTTCCGCGCGCCGCAGCGCATCGACCGCCGCTTGCAGCGCGCGCAACTGGATCAGGATCGCTTTCAAGCCGGGGTCGTTTTGCAACGGGGCGGGCTGCTCCAGCGCTCTCGCCGGCGCCGCCGCCGCGCCGCCCGGCCCCCGGACTGCCGCCGCCCCAGGCTCCAGCCGGGGCGGAATGAAGCTTCGCCAATGGCGCCCGTCGGGCAGACGGTTGGCCAGGACATCCTCCTCCTCCGGCGCCTCCGGCAGGGCAAACGTTGCCTCAAAGCGCACCCGCCCCCCTTCGGAGGCCTCCTTGGAATCGACCAGAGCCGCGTCGCCGCCCAGCTCCTGGCGGGCCAGCCGCAGCGCGGCGCCCGGACTGTCGGCGGTATAGGTTTTAAGTTGCATCTTGTTAGCCCACCGTTCCCAATGACAACACCCGCACCATCGGCGGAATCTCCGCATGAGAGACCGCCGCCAACAACGGCAACTCGCTCTCCAAGAGCTGCCGCAGCGCAAACCGCGTGGAGGCGCTCGACAGCAGCGCCGTCGGCCCCTGCAACGAACCCACCCCCTCTTTGACCCGCTCAATGACACGAGCGATCGAGTCTGGCGCCAACGTCAGCCGCGAGCCCAGCTCGGTATGCTCCACCCCGCCCTGCACGAGCCGTTCAAGCTCGGGGCCCAGAATGTAGGCCGCCAGCTCGCCTTTGTCGTTGAGATAGGGCTGCACCAGCGACCGCGACAGCGACTGCCGCACAAACTCCGTCAACAAGGTTGGGTTCTTGGTCGAGGCGCCCGCTTCGGCCAGCGCCTCCAGGATCGAGACCGCATCGCGGATGGAGACCCGCTCGCGCAGCAGGTTTTGCAGCACCCGCTGCGCCAACGACAGCGGCAGCAGCTTCGGCACCAGATCTTCCACCAGCTTGGGGTTCTGCTCGCGCACACGCTCCAGGTAGCCGTCGGCGTCCTGGCGGGTAAACAGCTCGTGCGCGTGGGTGCGCATCAGCTCGGTCAGGTGCGTGGCGATGATGTTTTCCGCGTCGACGGCCGTGTAGCCCATCAGCCGGGCGCGGTCGGCGTCCCCGGCGGGAATCCAGGTCGCGGGCAGCCCGAACGCCGGTTCCCGACAGGAGACGCCGTCAAGCTGGCCCTGCGCCGTGCCGGGGTCGATCGCCAGCATGGCCCCCTGCTGGAGCTCGAAGCGGGCCGCCTCGGCGCCTTTCAGCTTGACCACGTATTCGTTGGCCCGCAGGCTGAGGTTGTCGGTGACGCGCACCGGCGGCAGCACGAAGCCCAGCTCCGAGGCCAGTGTCCGGCGCACGCCCGCGATTTTGCGGATCAGCACGCCGCCTTGCTCGCTGTCCACCATGCGCACCAAGCCGAGGCCGACCTCCAGCCCCAAGGGCTCCACGCGCAGCAGGCTCTCGACGCTCTCCTCCTGCGCCGGCTGGGTTTTTGGGGCAGAGAGGGCCTTGCGATCGGCGACCTCCACGCCGCGCAGCCGCCAGCCGATCGCTCCCACGCCCGAGCCCAACACCAGAAACGGCACTGTCGGCAGCCCCGGCACCACCGCCATGGCGCCCAATACTCCGGCGGCAATCAGCAGCGGCTCGGGACGCCCAAACACCTGCGCCGTAAAGTCCACGCCCAGGCTCTTGTCGCCCGCCGCGCGCGTGGTGATCACGCCGCCCGACACCGAAATCAGCAGCGACGGGATGATCGTCACCAAGCCGTCGCCCACCGTCAACACCGTGTAGTTTTCCAGCGCCTCGACCAGCGACATGTCGTGCGCCAAGGCCCCGATCAGCAGCCCGGCCACGATGTTGACGGCGGTGATGAGAATGCTGGCGATGGCGTCGCGCTGCGTAAAGCGCACGGCGCCGTCCATGGCCCCGTAGAACTCGGCCTCGCGGCTGACCTCGGCGCGCTTCCGGCGGGCTTCGTTTTCGTCAATCAGCCCGGCGTTCAAGTCCGAGTCGATCGACATCTGCTTGCCCGGCAGGGCGTCGAGGGTAAAGCGCGCGGTGACCTCGGAGATGCGCACCGCGCCATGGTTGATCACCACATATTGAATGGCGATCAACAGCACGAAAATGACGACGCCGATGACGAAGTTGCCGCCGACGACAAAGTTTCCAAAGGCCTCAATGACCGTGCCGGCGGCCCGCGTGCCCTGATGGCCGTCAGTCAGGATCAGGCGCGTGGAGGAGATGTTGAGCGACAGCCGCAGCAGCGTCAGCAGCAGCAGCAGGGAGGGATAGACGCTGAGCTCGACCGGCCGATGGATATACATCGTCGTCACGAGGGTGACGACCGAGAGCGTGATGTTGACGCTGATGAGCAGATCCAGCAGCAGCGGCGGGATCGGCAAAACCATCATCAACACCACGCCCATCAGCACGAGCGGGACGATGGCGTTCAGGCTCGCGGAACCGCCGGATGCCGAGTCGGAGGGCATGGAAAAATGCGGGAATTTTC
>CAYOPA010000127.1:0-11991 GCA_964405625.1 uncultured Bryobacterales bacterium | reverse complement strand
AGTTTTAGCTATATGGTCGGCGGGCGCCGCAGGTGGAAGTCGGTGGCGAGCTGAAACGCCGCTCCGGCCGCCAAAATGCGCCGCTCGTCAAAAGCGTCGCCGATGAGCTGCAAACCTACGGGCAAGCCGTCTTCGCTGAAGCCGCAGGGCATGGTCAGCAACGGCAGGCCGGTCAGGTTCAGAGCGCGGGCGTTGCGGGTGGTCGCCAGCCGGACGTCGTGGGTTTCGCCGCGGATCTCCAGGTCCTTCTGGCCGATCTTGGCCGGCAGCACCGCCACCGCGGGGGCGGCCATGATGTCCACCTTCTCAAAGGCCCGCGCGAAGGCGTCGCAGAGCTCCCGCCGGCGGCGCTGCGCGTTGAGGTAGTCCACGGCGGTGATAAAGCGGCCCTGGTCGAGCAGCGCCACCTGATCCGCGCCGAAATCCTGCGGCCGAGCCTTGAAATTGTGGATATGCACGGCCGTCGCCTCGGCCAGCAGGATCACCCGCGCCACGGTGTTCATCTCGTCGATGTCGGGCAGCCGGATCGGCTCCAGCACGGCGCCCAGGCTCTCGAAGGTTTTGAGCGCCAGCCGGCAGCTCCGCTCGACCGCCGGGTCAAGCTGCTCGAAGTAGAAGTTTTCGGGCACGCCGATGCGCAGGCCCTTGATGTCGAACTCATCTTCGTGCGGCAACTCCACGGGGCGGTCCACGGAGGCGTCCTCGTGGGGGTCATGCCCGGCCATGGCGGCGTAGATCCAACCGCTTTCCACCGCCGTCCAGGCGAAGGGGCCAACGTGGTCGAGCGTGTGCCCAAGCGGAAACACGCCGTAACGGCTGACGCGCCCAAATGTCGGCTTCAAGCCCGTCACGGAGCAGAACGCCGCCGGGATGCGGATGGAGCCGCCGGTGTCCGTGCCCAGCGAGAAGCTGCAAAGCCCGGAGGCCAGCGCCGCCGCCGACCCGCCGCTCGATCCGCCGGGAATCCGCTCCAGGTCCCAGGGGTTGCGGACCGGGCCGAAGTGGGGATTGCTGCTGGTGATGCCGTAGGCGTTCTCGTGCAGGTTGGACTTGCCGATCAGCACCGCTCCCGCCCGCCGCAGCCGCACGACGACGGCGGCGTCGTAGTCGGGAACGAAGTCTCGAAAGATCTTCGATCCGCCGGTGGTGGGAACGCCGCGCGTAAAGCACAGGTCTTTCGCCGCGTAGGGGATGCCGTGCAGCGGACCGCGGTACTGGCCGGCCGCGATCTCAGCGTCGGCCAGCGCCGCCTGCTCGCGCGCCAGCTCGGCCGTCACGGTGATGTAGGCGTTGAGGCTGGGATTCAGCCGCTCAATGCGGGCCAGCGTTTGGTTGACCAGCTCCAGAGACGCAATCTCACGGGTGCGGAGGAGCCGAGAGAGCTCCGCGATGGGTTGCAGCGGAAGGTCCATGGCTTAGGCCTCCTCCTCAGCCGCCACCGGTGCGGAGACAGCAGGCTTGAACGACAACATCGGCTCGATCAGGCTCAGGTCGCGATCGAGCGCCCGACGAGTCTTTTGCTCCAGATCGTCTAGAATGGGCGCGATGTTTTCCAGGCGTTCGGCCGGAATGCCAAGGCTGCGAGCCGCGGCGATCCGAGCCCAGCTTGAAGGCGGTGAAGAGGGGGAGGGCGTGCGGCTTTCCATCGTGTAGGGTACAGTTTACAGTGGCGTTTGACGGAACGCACGTCCGGCGACCGGCCGCGGCGGGCGGGGGAGAACATAGAGCAGATGGCGGAGACATTGGCGAAACTGTTTCGGCGCGCAATTTCGTTTGACAAGCGCGACGCTATCCTGACCAAACACGACTCGATCACAGGCTCGTCAGGAGCTTACGCGCCGATCTCGTCGCGCGAGCTCTACCGCCGGGTCGCCAAGCTGCAACTGGCGTTGGGCCAGGTTGGCGTGAGCAAGGGCGACCGCTGCGCGCTGTTGTCGGAGAACCGTTGGGAATGGGCGGTCAGCGATTTCGCCATGATGACGGCGGGCGTGGTGAGCGTGCCGCTCTACCCCACGCTCGGCGCTGATCAGCTTCTCTACATGCTGGAGCACTCCGAGGTGAGGGTCGTACTGGTCTCCACGGCGGAGCAACTGGCGAAGATCCAGCAGATTTGGTCCAAGCTGCCGCACCTGGAAGGAGTGGCCGTTTTTGACGCCGTTCCGTCGGATGACCCGCGCGTGGTGAGCGTGCGCAGCCTGATTGGCGACGAGCCGCTCACCGACGAGGAGACGAAAGCGTTTGAAGCGGCCATGACGGCCGTCGAGCCCGACGATCTGGCCAGTATTATCTACACCTCAGGGACCACCGGAACGCCGAAAGGCGTGATGCTGTCGCACTCCAATTTCGCCACCAACGTACGCGACTGCGGCATCGAGGTGACCCCGGCGGATGTCTGCCTGTCGTTCCTGCCGCTGTGTCACGTGGCCGAGCGGACGGCGGACTACGTATACTTCGCCAGCGGCTGCGCAGTGGCCTACGCTGAGTCGATCGAAGCGGTCCCGCAAAACATGCAGGAGGTGCAGCCGACCATTGCACTGGCCGTACCGCGGTTCTTTGAAAAGATTCACGGCAAAGTGATGGCCGGCATGGCGGGAGCGCCGCCGACCCGCCGCAAGCTCATCGCCTGGGCCTTGCGGGTAGGCGAGCAGGCGTTGCCTTACAGGGCGCGCGGCGAGTCCATGCCGTTCGGCCTCGCGCTGCAACACTGGCTGGCGGACGCGTTGGTCTTCAAGAAGCTGCGCGGCCGTCTGGGCGGACGTTTTCGGATGTTCTTCTCCGGCGCGGCGCCGCTGGGCCAACATCTGGCGGAGTTCTTCTTCATCGTCGGCATCCCGATCTACGAGGCTTACGGACTGACGGAGACCTCGCCGCTGATCTCCATCAACACCCCGCAAGCCTTCCGCTTTGGCACGGTTGGCCGCGTGATCCGCAACGTGGAGGTGCGTCTCGCCGACGACGGCGAGATCCTGACGCGCGGTCCCAATATTATGCAGGGCTACTACAAGGCGCCGGAAGCGACGGCCGAGGCGATGGTGGACGGCTGGTTCCTGACCGGCGACATCGGCAAGATCGACGACGATGGCTTCCTCTCGATCGTGGACCGCAAGAAGGACCTCTTCAAGACCTCCGGCGGCAAATATGTCGCGCCGCAGCCGGTGGAGAACCTGCTCAAGACCAGCCCCTACATTTCCATGGCGGTGGTGGTCGCCGAAAAGCGCAACTTCCCCAGCGCGCTGGTCGTGCCGGACTTTGACAAGCTCAAGCTCTGGGCCGAGGAGAACGGCGTGGTCTATCTCAACCCGCGCGAGCTGGTCGAAAACGAGAAGGTCGCCCGCTTGATGATGAACGAGGTCGAGCGGGTCGCCGAGCCGCTGCCGCGCCATGAGCGGCCGAAGAAGATTGTGCTGCTCGACCGCGAGCTTTCCATCGAGGACGGCGAGATTACGCCGACGATGAAGGTCCGCCGCCGGGCCGTGGAGATGAAGTTCGCGCGCCAGATCGACGCTCTCTACGAATGACTCTGCAACAGCGGGTGAAACGCCGCGGCGCCGCGAGCGTACTTAAAGGTATGGCCCGGCTCCTCGTCTTGTTGCTGGCGGCGACGTTCGTTGCGTCGGCGCAGGAAAAGTATCCCCTGCGCGAGATCCTCGTTGAAGGCGCCCAAATCTACGAGGAAGAGCGCATCAAGCAGCAGACAGGCCTGAAGATTGGGCAGCTGGTGACTGAGGACGACTTCCAGGCCGCGCTGGTCCGGCTCAGCGACGCCGGGGTGTTTGAGTCGCTGGCCTACCGCTTCGACCCCAAGGACGGCGGATACTCGCTGACCTTTGTGGTGGACGAAGTGGAGCAGAGCTTTGACGTCAAGCTGCTGAACTTCGACGAGCCCGAAGAAGAGCTGCTGGAAGGGCTGCGGCGCGAGGTGCCGCTGTTCAAATCGAGGGTTCCGGCCACGGGCCGGATGGTCGAGCGCATCGGCGACTTCCTGCAGAAACGCTGGATGGCGGCCGGACACGACTCCAAGGTCATGGGGCAGTTGCTGGCCGTCGAAGGCGACGAGCTGGCGATGGTCTTTCAGCCCGAGCAGCGGATGCAGAACATCTCGTTCGTGGAGTTCAAGGGCTCCGAAGCGATCCATCCGCTCGAGCTGCAACGGATCTTCAACCCTAAAGCGATGGGCGAGCCGTACACCGAAGCCCGCCTACGGCAACTGTTGCACTACAACGTGCGCCCGATGTTTGAGGAGCGCGGGTTGATGGGCGTGGAGTTTTGCCCCTGCGCCACACGTCCCGACGAGTCGTCGCTGGGGCTCTTGGTGACGGTGGAGGTTCGTGACGGCGAGCTCTATACCTACGGCAAAGTGACGCGGCCGGAGGCGCCGGCGGTGGACCCGTCGAAGCTGGATGAGCTCTTTGACTTCAAGAGCGGCGCGCCGGTGAATATGACCAAGGTGACGGCGGCGCTGGGAGATCTCGACGAGCGCCTGCGGCGGTTGGGATTCTTAAAATCCGCGACGCTGGTCGATCGCAAGGTCAATCCGAATGAGCTGACCGTGGATCTGTATTTTGAGACGACGCTGGGGCCTCAGTACACGTTCCGGCGGCTGGAGATCGAAGGCTTGGACATTTTGGCTGAGCCGGTGGTCCGCAAGCGTTGGGGCCTGGAGCCGGGTAAGCCGTTCAACGCGAGCTATCCGCGGACGTTCCTGGACCGCATCGAGGCTGAGGCGATGTTCGAGCGGCTGGCCAAGACGCGGGCGGTCACGAAGATTGACGAGACGACCAAGAGCGTGGACGTGACGCTGGTGTTTTTGGGCGAGGAGAAGCAGAAGCAGTACGTGCCGGAAGCTCAGCGCCCGAAGGAGCCGTTTTAGTTGTGGCGCACGGCTATGCCGTGCACGTGGGGCTGCGCCCCGCGAGGTAACTTTGTCGGGCCACAGGCCCGACTGCACGGCAGAGCCGTGCGCCACGGGTGTATGCTGTGTAGCGACAGCATGTTGCGCCATGTAGCCTCCATTTGCTTGCTCCTGGCCGGGTTGCCGCTGACGGCCGCCACGCCGCTGGAATTCTTTGAAACCGAGATCCGGCCTTTGATGGCCGACAAGTGTTTCGCCTGCCACACCCAGACCAAGATGGGCGGCTTGGCGATGACCTCCCGGCAGGCCCTGCTCGATGGCGGCGCGTCGGGACCGGCCGTCAAGCCCAAGGCGCCCGAGCGCAGCCTGCTGATTCAGGTGGTGCGGCATGAGCATGAGAGCATCAAGATGCCGCCCGCCGGCAAGCTCGCCGACGAGGAGATTCAGAAGCTCATTCGCTGGGTTGACGATGGCGCAGTCTGGCCGGACGCTCCTGCCGAGAAGATGGTCTCGGACGAGGGCGGCCTGCAAATCACCAGCGAGCATCGCAAATACTGGGCTTTCCAGCCGGTTGCACCGCCCGCCGGCGCGGGGATTGACTCGCTCATTGACGCCAAGCTCGCCGAAAAGGGCCTAGCGAAAGCGCCCCCCGCCGATCGGCGCACTTGGCTGCGGCGGGTAACCCTTAGCTTGACCGGTTTGCCGCCGACGCCGGAGGAGACGGACGCCTTCCTGGCCGATCCCTCCCGGCAGGCCCGCGAGCAGGTCGTCGATCGCCTGCTGGCTTCGCCTCGCTACGGTGAGCGCTGGGGACGCCTCTGGCTCGACGTGGCGCGCTATTCCGACGACCGGCTCAACTCCACCATGGACGAGCCGTTCCCGAACGCCTTCCGCTATCGTGACTGGGCGATCGAGGCCTTCAATCGCGATGTGCCTTACGACATTTTTGTGAAGGCGCACTTGGCGGCCGACCAACTCGAAGGGCCGGATCTGCGCGGTCACTCGCGCGAGGCGCTGATCCCGGCGCTGGGCCTGTATGGGCTGAGCCCAAAGTTCCAAGACGACCGCATCGACGTCACCGGCGCCGGGTTTATGGGCTTGACCGTCGCTTGCGCCCAGTGCCACGACCACAAGTTCGATCCGATTCCGACCAAAGACTACTACGCCCTGCTGGGAGTCTTTGACTCCACCAAGGTCGCCGAGCATCCGCTGGCGGCGAAGGACGTCGTCGAGGAATATGAGCGCCGCAGAAAGGCCGCCGACAAAGCCAAAGCGGAGTTCGACAAGTATTTGGCCGCGCAGGCTGACGGCGTGGTGGACGCACTGGCCGGGCGTACCGCCGACTATTTGATGGCGGCGCGGAGGCTGCTGCTCGACGAAAACGTCCGGCTGGCCGCCCTCGCGGCCGAGTCCGACCTCGACGCCGAGACGCTGGAGCGCTGGCGGGAGTACCTGGGCGGCAAGCCTCGCGAGCATGTGCTGCTCGACGCGTGGGACGCGTTGGTCGAGCGCAAAGCCTCAGAGGAGGAGTTTCAAGCCTTTGCCGACGGCTTCCAGGTGAAGCTGCGCGAGGTGATCGCCGAGCGCCGCCGCATGGAGCGCGAGAACATGATTCGGCTTGGCGGAGACGACTCGGCGCGCGCCGCCGCCCGCACCGAATTGCTGTCGCTGCCGCGCGAAGGGTATTTCCTCTGGCGCGATGTGGCATCGGGCGAGGGCCACAAGCTGCCGGTGGCGGCCGGCTCGGGCGTGCTGTACTACAAGGGCAAGGCGATTGATCGTTTCCTGAGCCCGCTGGTGATGGGGCACGTCGCCCGCGGCCGCGAGCAGTTGGCCGAGCTCGACGCGAAGGTCCCGGAGAAATACCCCTTCCTGCATGTCATCGCCGACATCGAGAAGCCCGAAAACTCCCACGTCCATATCCGCGGCAACAAAGACAATCTCGGCGAAGAGGTGCCGCGGCGCTTCCTGAGCGTGTTGTGCGACGGCGAGCCTCAGCCGTTCACGAAGGGCAGCGGCCGGCTGGAGCTGGCGCGGTCGATCGCGGCCCCCGAAAATCCGCTGACGGCGCGGGTGTGGGCCAACCGCGTCTGGTCGCTGCACTTCGGTCGCGGCATTGTCGGCACGCCGAGCAATTTCGGCCAGATGGGCGAGCGGCCGACGCATCCCGAGCTGCTCGATTACCTGGCGTCGCGGTTGGTCGAGCAGGGCTGGTCGACCAAGGCGCTGCACCGAGAGATTCTGCTGAGCGACGCTTACGGCCGCGCCACGCGCGACATCGCCGCCAACCGCGAGACCGACCCGGACAACAAGCTGCTGTGGCGCTTTAACCGCCGCCGGCTGGATGTGGAAGGCGTGCGCGACGCGATGCTGTTTGTGACCGGGACCCTGGACGAACAAGCCGGCGGAGAGCCGCTGCTGTTGGACGACCCGGAAAACCGGCGCCGGACCGTCTACGGCTTCGTCAGCCGGCGCCGGCTCGACAACGTGCTGGGACTGTTTGACTTCCCCAACCCGAACAACACCAGCGCGCGCCGCGTGCCCACGAACACGCCCATGCAGGGATTGTTCTTCCTCAACAGCGACTTCACCCTGGCGCAGGGCGAGGCATTGTCAGCGCGGGCGGCCCAGGAGGCCGGCGAGGCGGAAGCGGCCCGCGTCGAGCGCGTCTACCGCCTGCTGTTCGGCCGCTCTCCCACCGAGACCGAGGTGAAGATCAGCCTGGAGTTCTTGGGCGCCGAGCCGGACGGCTGGCCGCTGCTGGCGCAATCGCTGTTAAGCTCCAACGAGTTTCTCTATGTCGACTAGCATCTCTCGTCGCCAACTTTTGCGCCTGACCGGCGCCGGCATGGGCATGGTCGGGCTCGCCCCCTTGTTGGCCGAGCAGTCGCCGCTGGCGCCCAAAGCGCCGCACTATGCTCCCAAGGCCAAGCGGCTGATCCACCTGTTCCTCAACGGCGCGCCTTCGCATGTGGACTCGTTTGACTACAAGCCGAAGCTGACCGAGTACGACGGCAAGCCTTACCCCGGCGGCAACCTCCGGACCGAGCGCAAAACCGGCTCGCTGATGAAGTCGCCGTTCGAGTTCAAGCCCGAAGGCCAAAGCGGCATCCCGGTCAGCGAGATCTTTCCGCATACCGCGTCGGTGATCGATCACTGTTGCGTGATCAACTCGATGCACACCGACGTGCCGTTCCATGAGCCGTCGCTTTTCATGCTCAATTGCGGGCAGCGGCTGGCCGGACACCCATCGATGGGCGCCTGGCTGACGTACGGGCTCGGCACGGAGAACCAGAACCTGCCCGGTTACGTGGTGCTGTGCCCCGGCTACCCGGTAGTCGGCCCGCAACTTTGGACCTCGGCCTACCTGCCCGGAGCCTACCAGGGCGCCTATGTACGCAACACCGAGCGCGAGCCCGAGAAGCTCGTGCCGTTCTTGAAGAATCCCAAAACGTCGCCGGAGCGCCAGCAGCGCCAGATGGAGCTGCTGGGCAAGCTCAATCAGACGCACCTGGACAGCGTCGGCCACGCCCCGGAGCTGGAATCGCAGATCCATTCCATGGAGGTCGCCTACCGCATGCAGGTGGAGGCGATGGATGCTTTTGACCTTGGCAAGGAGAGCGAGAAGACGCGCGAGGAGTATGGCGAGGGCGATTTTGCAGCCGGCTGCCTGCTGGCGCGGCGGTTGGCCGAGCGGGGCGTCCGCGTGGTGCAGGTCTACTACGGCAACAGCCAGCCGTGGGACACGCACGACGACATCCTGCGAATGCGCGAGCTCGCCGGCGATTCGGACCGCCCCATCGGCGCGCTGATCCGCGACCTGCACCAGCGTGGGATGCTGGAGGATACGCTGGTGGTGGTCGGCGGCGAGTTTGGACGGACGCCAACAGTGGAAGTCAGCGGTCGCATCAAGGTGCAGGCCGGACGCGACCACAACAGCCACGGGTTTACGACGCTCGTCGCCGGCGGCGGGATCAAGCCGGGGCTACGCTACGGCGCGACGGACGATTTCGGCTTCCGCGCCGAGGTGGACCGGGTGCATGTGCATGACTTGCAAGCCACCCTAATGCACCTGCTGGGGTTGGACCACAAGCGATTAACCTATCGCCACAGCGGCCGGGATTTCCGGCTGACGGACGTACACGGCGAGCTGGTGCGGGATATCCTGGCTTGAGCTTGGCCCCTACGCTCCTACTCGGTTTGTTGCTGGCGGCGGCTGGCTGTCAGGCGCCTCGCGCGGATGTGGTGATCTACGGGGGAACGCCCGGCGGCGTGGCGGCGGCGCTGGCGGCCGGCCGGCTGGGACGCCAAGTCGTCTTGGTGGAGCCGCGCGACCGCATCGGCGGCATGATGACGAGCGGTCTGGGCAAGAGCGACGTCGAAAACCGCGCCATGATCGGCGGCATATTCGCCGAGTTTACCGGCCGGGTCCGTCAGCATTACATCGATCGTTACGGCGAGGGCTCCGAGAACGTGGAGCTTTCTCGCGACGGCTACTACTACGAGCCGTCGGTGGCCGAAGCCGTGCTGGAGGCGATGCTCGCCGAGCAGCCGACGGTCACGGTGCGGAAGGGGGCGCGGCTCGTCTCGGCGCGGGTGCGGGACAACGTAGTGCAGTCGATCCGCGTCATGGAAGACGAATCCGAAACCACGATCGCCGGAAAGGTCTTCATCGACGCCAGCTACGAGGGCGACCTCTACGCCGCCGCCGGGGCGGAGTTTCGGCTCGGGCGCGAGTCCCGCCAGGAATTCGACGAGCCTCACGCCGGGGTCGTCTATTTCGACTACCAGAACCGCGAGTTTTTGCCCGGCTCGACCGGCGAAGCCAGCGACCTGCTGCCGGCCTACACCTACCGGCTTTGCCTGACCACGGACCCCAAGAACGCCCACCAGCTCACCGAGCCCCCGCCGGGCTACGACCGCAACGACTACGTTGGCTATTTCGACGACCTGCGCGAGGGGCGGCTGGCTGGTCCAAAGACCTTCAAGCCGGGGCGCGGCTACAATCCCAAGCACTTCGATACGCTCGTGCGGGCGCTGTCGGTCACCGACATCCCCAACGGCAAGACGGACGTGAACATCAACCCGCGCCCGCTGGGCTTCCCTTTTCCCGAGGAGAACCGGGGCTATGTCGAGGGCGACCACACCGTCCGACTCGGCATTGAGGAGCGCCATCGCAACCTGACGCTGGGACTGTTGTGGTTCCTGCAGAACGACCTCGACGTTCCCAAAACCCACCGCGCGCTCGCCAACGAGCTGCACCTGCCCAAGGACGAGTTCGCCGACAACGGCCACTTTCCGTTTCAGCTCTACGTGCGCGAGGGCCGCCGGCTGGTTGGCGAATACACCTTGACTGAGCGCGACATCACCGGCGAAGGCGACGACCGCCGCGTCACCCGCCGCGAGGACTCGATTGCGGTCGGCGAGTTTCCCATCGACAGCTTCCCATGCCGCAAGCGCCAACCCGACGACACGATCGTACTGGAGGGCTATCTGGGGATGCTCGACCATATCACTCGGCCGTACGAGATCCCCTACCGCGTGATGATCCCCCGCAGCGTGGACGGGCTGATTGTTCCAGTGGCCGCTTCGACAACGCATGTGGCGTTTTCGTCGATCCGCATGGAGCCCACGTGGATGGCGCTGGGACAGGCGGCGGGAGTCGCCGCGCACCTCGCCATCAAGGAGGATGTGCCGCCGCGCCGCGTCTCCATTCCGCGCTTGCAGCAGATGCTGGCCGACCAAGGACAGGTTTTGCGGCATACTTTCGAGGAGTAACCAGCCCGTGAGATCCTCTTCCCTTCACCTTCCATTAGCGCTGGCCCTGCTGGCGGCGTCGGCGTCGGCCGCCGAGCTTGACCTGACTCCGCCGCATCCGGAAACCAACCCCGGCAGCGCTCTGATGCTGCGCCTGCCGGACTCGGGGATGGACCCGACGGCGATCGACTACGGCCGGCTGCCGCGCGTGCCGGCCCAACACGCCGTCCTCGACGACGTGCGCGACCGCGCCGGCCAGTGGGTCCAACAGCACGCCTATCTGGCCCGCCACGACGGCCGTTTCTGGGCGATGTGGAGCGACGGGCCCGGCGTTCCCCGGCCTGGCGCCACCGCCGAGGAGCACCGCAATCTCGTGCCCGGTCACGATCAGGCGGGCACGCGCGTCTCGTTCGCCACCAGCGAGGACGGCGTCGCCTGGAGCGAGCCTCGGGATCTGTCGGGGCCGCCCCGGATTGAGGGTTTCGGCTGGATCGCGCGCGGGTTTTGGCTTCGCGACGGCGAGCTGCTGGCGCTGGTCACGCATTTCCGCGCGCCGGGTTACCCAGGGCTGGGATTGAGCTTGGAGGCCTTTCGCTGGGATGACGGCGGTGACAAGTGGGTCGCGCACGGGACCGTTCTCGACGACTCGATGAACAACTTCCCTCCGCAAAAGCTGCCCTCCGGCGAGTGGATGACCACGCGGCGCGACCACGAGCGCCAGGTGAGCGTGATGATCGGAGGCGTGGACGGCTTTAACCGCTGGCAGGTGCATCCGCTGGCGGCCTACAACGGGGACGGCCGTCCCGAGGAGCCGGAGTGGCACATCCTGCCTGACGGCAAGAACATCGTCGGCCTGATCCGCGACAACGGCGAATCCAAGCGCCTGCTGCGGACGTTCTCCACCGACAACGGCCGCACCTGGAGCCCCATTGTCAGGACCAACTTCCCGGACGCCCGCAGCAAGTTCTTCGTGCATCGCACGTCACGCGGCTACTACGTGATGGTGTCAAACGGGAATCCCGCCAAGCGCGATCCGCTGGTGCTGTCCGTCAGCGACGACGGCTTGGTGTTTACGCGAATGTTCTACCTCGTCGGAGGCCGTCACGTGGACTACCCGCACATCATCGAGCACGACGGCCATCTGCTGATCGCCTTTTCCGGGGCGAAGCAAACGATGGAGGTCCTGCGGGTGTCACTGACGGACCTGGATGCGCTGATGGCGCCGTAATCCCTTACGCGGGCAGGGCGATGGCGGCGGCCGGCTCCAAGGCGCGGAAGGCGAACGAGCTGGTCAGATACAGCTCCACATTCTCGCGGTCGGAGCTGACGTAGCCGATCGAGAAGTCCACGCCGAGGGTCAGCTCGAAATCGCCGCCTCGCAT
>CAYOPA010000126.1:0-12090 GCA_964405625.1 uncultured Bryobacterales bacterium | reverse complement strand
CTTTAGGCCGCAGCGGCAGCGACCGCATCCGGCGCCCCGTCGCCGCATACGCCGCATTGGCCAAAGCCGGCGCCACGGCGATGATCGGCGTCTCGCCCGCCCCCGCGGGCTCCAGGTCGCGCCGGTCCAGCAGGATCGTCTCCATTGGCGGGACGTCCTTGAAGCGAGGCGTCCGGTACCGCGCCAGGCTGCCGTTGAGCAATTTGCCGCCGGCAAAGCGGATCTCCTCGGTCAAGGCAGCTCCCAGCCCCTGAATCACGCAGCCGTTTACCTGCGCCTCCAGGTTGCGCGGATTCAGGATGGCTCCGCACTCAAACGCGGTGACCAGCCGTTCCACTTCGATGCGCTCGCCGTCCACGCGCACCTGCGCCCCAATCGCTACGTACGAGCCCTTCTCAAAGCCGCCCGCGACGCCCATGCCGCGGTTGGGGCCGAGCCGTTTTCGCCCGTCCCAGCCGATCTTGTTGGCAGCCGCCTCCAGCACAGCCTTCAGGCGATCATCGGCGCAATTCGCCAGCCGGAACGCCAGCGGGTCCATCCCGGCGGCCTCGGCGAGCTCGTCCATGAAGACCTCGCGCGCAAAGGTGTTGCCGGTCGCGCCGATGCCCCGGTAGGAGCCCTCCCGCAGCGGTGACTTGCAGGGGAAGTATTGGGTGCGGACGTTAGCAACGGCGTAGGGCGTGCGGATGCCCGCCGTGCCGGGATTGTAGGCCGTGAAGTCCCAGGCGACGATTCTGTCCCCGTCCAGGGCGGCCCGCACATCGAAAGCCGCCGCCGGCCGAAAGTAGGCCCAGGCGAACTCCTCCTTCCGGGTCCAGCGCAGTGAGACCGGCTTGCCGGCGGCCTTCGCCAGCCGCGCCGCCTCGATGGCAACCTCGCCGGTATGCTTGCCGCCAAAACCCCCGCCGGTGTCGGGATTGATCACCCGCGCCTGCTCGGCGGTCAGGTGAAACGCCTCCATGAGCTGATCGCGCACTCCGAAGGGCCGCTGCGTGCCGGTCCAGACGGTCAAACCGCGGCCGCTCCACTCCGCCGCTGCTGCGCGCGGCTCCATCGGAACGTGCTGCACGAAGGGAATCTCATACGAGGCTTCGATCAGCTTGCGGCCCGCCAGCGCCTTTTCCACATCGCCGGTTTCGTCCGTCCGGGGACTGCCGCGGCCTTCGCCTTCGGTGATGGCATGTTGCTTGAGGTACGCGCCGATGCCGTCGCTGGACGGCTGCGGCGACTCGCGCCAGCGGGCGGTTTTGGCGATGGCGTCCACGGCCTGCCGGGCGGCGTAGGAAGTTTTCGCCGCGCAGCCGACGAAATCGCCGTCATGGACCGCAACAGCGCCCATCTCGCGAGCGGGAGCGAGATCCACCGACTCCAGAGTTGCGCCATACGACGGCGCCCGCAGCACCGCCCCGTAGAGACATCAAGTTGGAGGTTGAGAACGCCGCCCGGCATCGTCCATTGTGGTTTTCCTCGCTTGCGGTAGGCCGCATTCCCTAAATTTGTGTTGACGGTCGAAAATATGGGCTAAATACTGTACATGCATCCGTTACCAACGAGTTGTGTATCTTGAATACTGGCCAGAAGAAAGGATATTAAGCAAATGAACCGATTCGCTACGTGCTGTTTACTCGCCTGCCTGTTACTCGTTCTTGTCCCGGCTTCGCCATTGCTTCATGGGCAACCGTCTCATGATTGTTGGCGTTGGTACCAGCCGTATTGGTCGCTGTACATGACTACCTGCTGGCTTGGCACGAGGTGTGATGAAACCAATCGTATCTGCCAGGTAGATTTCTGTGACGGCGGAGGATGCGGAGTTGGCGGCGTGGAGGAGTGTGTCCTGGATGGCTTTTGCGGAATGTACCCAGGGTGTTGGATGCACGTCTGCGCATGAAGGAGTGCGTTGGATTGATGTCACTCATATAAGGAGGAATGAAGATCGTGCAAATGAAGGAAAGATTGGCATACCTGCTCCCGATTGCGGCTGTGGTAGTCGCGTTCGCCAGTAGCTGGCGAGTTGCGAGCGCTAAGGATTGGACGGAGGTCACGGTTGTTCTGGACCAGCGCATGAACCGCTACCCAACGGGTGAGGCGGCAAAGAGCAGCAAGCGAATGGTTGCCGTGCGTGCGGACGGCTCCCATGTGGAGGCGGGGCTGTTCGATGCCCCCGACGGCGCACAATACTCGATCCGGCGGGTATCGGACGCCTCGCTGAACCGTCGGACCACTGTCGATGAGTCTACGGGCTCCGTTACGACGTACCCTCTGGCTCCGGGCGTTGCAGTGCTCGATGGGAAGCCGGATCGATCCGCGTGCATCGGCCTTTTTGGCGCCGAGCGAAGCGCCATCCTTGGATACGAGGTTGTCAAGGTGGTGAAGAGCTTCACGTTGCCGGGGGCTCCGGAGCGGCGTATCGTCACTTGGATGGCTCCCGCGCTGGACTGCCTTCCGTTGAAGGCGACAACCTACATGGGGCTACCCGAGGGAAATGAAACGTCCGTGGCCGTCTTTGAACGGGAAGCGACAGATATTTTTCTCGGCTCGCCGGACCCTGTCTTGTTCGAGATTCCGGCGGACTTCACCGAACGCCGACCGTCCGACGCGGCGCAGGAGCGGAGTCGGAAGTTCTTCGACAAGCCTGAGGAGTGCCGAATGGATGCTGCGGATCAGGCCCATGATATATCGCAGCAATCGAAGCGGGTCCGAGAATAGAGCTGCCGCGACGTGCGGTTGAGCGCAAGCATATAGACCGACGGCCCGCCTGGATGCAGGCGGGCCGTCTTGTTTTCGGCCACGCCGAAATGTCCCTCAGTCCCGTTCCATCCGCAGCCGCAGGCCCGACACTGGCCCTCGCCGCAACCGTACTTCGTCCCGGTCAGCCCAAAGTCCTCTCGAAGCACGTCCAGCAGCGGACGCTCGGCGGGGGTATCGGCCTCCAGGCGTTTTCCGTTGACTTCGATCGTGTAGCGCGTCATGCGTTTCGCCTCAACGGGCCTTATGATAGCGTCCCCGTCCGGAAGCCCCAAACCAATGGGCTTTCGATCCTATAATCGAGGTTTACCCTCTCCCCATAGATTCCATGCCGAAACCCCTGCTTGTGATGAAGTTTGGGGGAACCAGCGTCGGTTCCCCAGAGGCCATTCGCCGCGCCGCCGAGTTGGTCGCCCGCGCCGCCGAGGAGCGCCAGGTGATCGTCGTCTCCTCGGCGATGTCCAAGGTGACGGACCTGCTGCTGGACACGATGCAGCAGGGCGAAGCCGGCGGAGAAGCGGCCGTGGAGGCGAACCTCCAGACGCTGCTGGAGAAGCACCTCGCCGCCGCCGCCGAGCTTGTGCCAGAGGAGCGGCTGCCCGCTGTGGAAGCGCGCATTCGGGAGCTGTTGGACCGCTACGGCCGTATCGCGCGCGGGATGTTGCTGCTGCGGGAGCGCCCGCCGCGCTCAGTGGACGAGGCGGTCTCGACGGGCGAGAAGCTGGCGGTGGTTCTGCTGGCGGAGACCCTGGAAGCCCGGGCCGTCCCCGCCGAGCCCGTGGACAGCGCCGAGCTGATTGTTACTGACAACGTCTTCGGCGCCGCTTCGCCGTTGATGGACGAGACTCAGGCCAAGACTCACAAGCGGCTCGAGAGTCTGCTGGCGGCCGGGGTCATCCCGGTAGCCACGGGCTTCAACGCGGCTACGACGCAGGGCGTGCCGACGACTTTGGGCCGGGGCGGCTCGGACTTTTCAGCCGCCATTCTGGCGTCCGCGCTGGACGCCGAGCAGCTTTGGATCTGGACCGACGTGGACGGCATCCTCAGCGGCGACCCGCGCGTCATTCCCGACGCCCGCATTCTGCCCGAAGTCACCTACAACGAGGCGGCCGAGCTGGCCTACGCGGGCGCCAAGGTGCTACACCAGCGCACGCTGGCGCCGCTGATCGACAAGGAAATCCCGGTCTACATCAAGAACACCTTCCGGCCGGAGCTGCCCGGCACACGGATCGGCGCGCACGCCGGAGAGCGGCAGGGCGTTCGGGCGATCAGCTCGCTGCCGAACGTGTCGCTGATCTCGATTGAGGCGGTCAGCTTCATGCAGTCCGGCGCGCAACTTATGTCGCGCGCGCTGGCGGCGGCGGTGCGGGCCAAGGTGGATGTGCTGATGCTGAGCCGGTCGAGCTTCCGGCAGAATTTCTGCATGTTGGTGCGCACGGCCGAGGTCGAAGCGGTGCTGGAGAGCCTGCGGGCGGAGCTGGCGCTGGAGCTCGATCACGGCTACGTGCATCCCATCGAGATCGACCACAGCGTGGGATTGGTGGCGGCCGTGGGCGAGGGGATGCGCGGCACCTCGGGGCTGGCGGGCCGCCTGTTTACGGCCATCTCGCAGCGCGAGATCAACATCATCGCCATCGCCCAGGGCTCCAGCGAGCTGACCATCGCGATCGTGGTGCGGCAGAACCAGCTCGAAGACGCCGTCCGCGCCATCCACGCCGAGTGCGGGCTGGCGAGCTGACTCCAGCTTATGCCGGCGCCGGCTCTGGCTCAGCGCACAGGCTCTTGAGGCGATCGGCGCCGACCATTTCCTCCGCCTGCATCGCGACGACCGCGTAGCGCGCGGCGAGATCGTCCCGCACCTTGGCGATCTGCTCGTGCTCGGCCTCGCCCCGGGTGTGTAAGAGGGGATGGGATGTCTCGGCGGCGGCCAAGCTGCCGTTGATGATCCAGCCCCATGGCTCAATGCCGGCTCGGCGCAGGTCCTCCTGGAGGTGCGCCGCTTCCAGCACCGGCGTCGTTTCCGGCAAGGTCACGATCAGGATTTTGGTTTGTTCGGGGTCTTGCAGCCGCATCATCGGGGTCACGATCTTGAGGCTGCTGTTGCGCTCGGCGTGCCGGACCATATCGCGGTGATAGGAGCCGGTCGCGTCCAGCAGCAGCAGGGTGTGGCCGGTCGGGGCCGTATCCATCACCACAAAGCGCTTGGAGCTCTCGCGAATTGTTTTGGAGAATGCCGTAAAGACGGCAATCTCCTCCGTGCATGGCGAGCGCAGATCCTCTTCCAGCAGCGCGCGGGCGCGGTCGTCGAGGTCCTTGCCCTTGGTCGCCAGCACATGGTCGCGGTAACGCGCGGTCTCTTCGGCGGGATCGATGCGGCTGACCGTGAGACCGGCCTCGTCGCCGCCCAGCGTTTCGGTCAGGTGCGCGGCGGGGTCGGTCGTCGTGAGCAGCACGTCATGGCCGCGCGCCGACAGCTCCACGGCAACCGCCGCCGCCATGGTCGTCTTGCCGACGCCGCCTTTGCCCATGAACATGACCAAGCCCTTGCCGGGCCGCTCGATCTCGTCCACCAGCGACGCCAAGCTGGGTAGATCCTCGCGCGGCGCCATCCCGGCCGACGGCGGGGCGGCCTTGGCTGAATCGGACGTTCCCGACGCAAAGCGCCGCAGCGCCTCCACGCCAATCAGATTTTCCGGCGACAACGGGAACGTCTCCCGAGGCAGGCGCGCCAGATCGGCTTCCATCGCCTCCAGCGCCGCCTCGTCCCGCTGCGCCAGGGCGGCAGCCAGCGGATCGCCGCCCACCTCGTCCGGCATCACGCCGTTGACGGCGAGAAGCTGATTGCCGATGCCGATCGCCAGCAGCTCTCGAGCCGTCCGCGCGACCTCGCGCAGCGCCGAGCCGCGGGGCCGGGCGACCAGCACCAGCAGAGTTGTGTCGGGGTCGGAGAGGCGCTCCACCGCGGCGGCGTAGCGGGTGCGTTGCTTTTCCAGTCCGGCCAGCGGCCCCAGACAGGAGGCGTCGCCCGCCCCGGCTTCCAGAAATCCCGACCACTCTCCCGGCAGCTTCAACAAGCGAATGGTGTGGCCGGTGGGCGCCGTGTCGAACAGGATGTGGTCGTAACGGTCAATCAGCTCGCCATCGGTCAGCAGCGCCGTAAACTCGTCGAATGCCGCGATCTCGGTCGTGCAGCCGCCGGAAAGCTGCTCCTCCACGCCTTTGAGCGCCTTCTCCGGTAACACCCCGCGCATCGGACCGACGATGCGCTCGCGATACTGCGCCGCCGCCTGCTCCGGGTTGATCTCCACGCCGTCGACACCCGGCGCGCCCGCAATGGGCGTAATCCGGCTGCCGATCGCGGTTTCAAAGACTTGGGCGACGTTTGAAGCCGGGTCCGTGCTGACCAGGAACGCCTTCTTGCCCCGGTCGGCCAAGCTCACCGCCGTGGCGCAGGCCAGAGAGGTCTTGCCGACGCCGCCCTTGCCGGTGAAGAAGACGAACTTGGGAAGATTTTTGAACATGGCCGCACCCGCTTACCGCCTCGCACGAATCACTCAACAGCAGTCGGACGAGCCGTCCGGCCCCGGAACTTCGCAACACGGGCCGGACGCCGCCACCTGCGCGGCGCCTCCCAGGACGACAAGCCCGGATGCCCGCGCCTTTTGTTCAGCGCTCTCCGGCTCGGCCTCAATGCCAGCCAGCGCCGCGAGCTGTTCCCGCGTGGGATAGCCTCCCGAAACAACCAGACGATCATCCACAAGGATCGCGGGCAGGTCGTCGCCGCCGGAGCGGTCCAGCAGCGCTTTGACTTCAGGGTTTTCGACGAACCGAGCCGGTTCCTGGGACAGATTGAAGCGCCGCACCTCCACGCCCCGGCTCTTGAGCCAGCTTAGGTCTCCGGCGAATTGCGCCAGCGTCGGGTCGACCTCGGGGCCGCAAATCCCGGTCGAGCAACACATCGGCGGGTCGTAAATCGTAAAAGTGGTCATCACAGCTCTCCTTGGCAAAGCTAAACCTTCGTCTCACAGCTATCGGTCGAGCAGCAGATGCCCCCCGTCAGCTCGCCGCGCCGCACGGTGTCGAACACCGCGCTCAGCAGAGCGCCCAACGGCCGCAGCCGATCTGCATCCAGCCGGTAGCAAACGCGCGGATGCTGCACCTCGCAGGTCACGATTCCCGCCGCCTTGAGGATGCGCAAGTGCTCGGAGACCGTGGACTGCGCCAACCCGACTTCATCGACAATGTCGCAGCCGATGCAGGATTGCTTTTCCAGCAACAGCGCGACGATGTGAACCCGTGCGGGATGCCCGAGCGCCTTGGCGACCGCGGCAATCTCCTCTTCAGACGCCTCCGCAATCGAAGGCGGACCATCGGAGGGCAGTTGGAGTGTAGCGGCTAGGGACATGTGAAACTGCTTTTATCGTATATCGTCGATTGGCGATAAGGCAAGCGCCAAGAGATCGTTTTTGGGATTCGGCGGCTACTTCGCGGTGACGGCTGCTTCCAACAGCGTCAGCTCGCCCGTATCGCCGTTGAGCTCGGCCTGGGCGCCGATGGGGATGGTTGCGATGTCGTCCACGTGGCCGATCATCAACCCGCGAACGGCGGGCTTGCCGAGCCCTTCCAGCCGGTCGCGCAGGATCTCCTCCAGGCTCCGGCTGCGGCCGCCGTCGGGTTTGGCGTCGGTGAATTTGCCGCAGGCGACGCCCGCGCAAGCTTGAAACACTCCCGCCAGCCAGAGGTGCGTGAGCATGCGGTCCAGGCGGTAGGGCGACTCGCCCACGTCTTCCAAGAACAGGATGGCGCCGTTGAAATTCGGCTGGTAGGGCGTGCCCAGCAGGCCGGAGAGCAGCGTCAGGTTGCCGCCGATCAGCGGGCCGCGAGCCTTGCCGCCGGACAACACGGTGACGCGGTTTTCGCGCTCCACTTTGCCGGGACGGGCGTCAAACGGCGGAGGCGCGGCCAGCCTCACCGGCGCGGCCGGCTCCATCAACGTCTTGCGCATCTCAGCCAGCGTGTAGTCGCTCCAAGTGCGCAGCGCGGTGGGCCCATGAAAACAGATCAGGCCGCAGCGGCGATGAATGGCGCAATGCAGCGCGGTGATGTCACTGAAGCCGAGCAGGATTTTCGGATTGTGCTCGATGAGATCGTAGTCCAGATACGGCAGGATGCGCTGCGCTCCGTAGCCGCCTCGCATGGCGAAGACCGCGTCGGCGGAGTCGTCGTTGAAAGCGGCGTTGAGGTCCGCGGCTCGCTCTTCATCCGAGCCCGCCAAGTAATCGGTTCGGCGGAACAGATTCTTCCCCGGCTTGACGCGAAAGCCCAGCGACGCGACGGTCTCGATGGCGAAGCGGATGTCCTCGTCCTCCCAGGCGTTGGAGCTGGGGGCGACGAGCGCGACCGTGTCGCCGGGGCTCAGGCGCTTGGGTTTGACGATGGAGGCGGCGGAGAGCGGCATAGCGAGTGCGGGCAACAGGCCCAAAAAACGGCGGCGGCGCATCACAGCAGCAGTTTCGCAGAGAATTCCATCGGCTGCGTCATTCGATTCGGGCGCGGCGTGCTCGAACGCGTCGCGCCGCTCAGCTCATCAGGCCCAGTGCGGCCAAGTAGAGCATATAGGCGGAAAATACCATCGTAACGCCCATGCCCAGGTGTAGCAGGGGAGAGGGCGGGTGGTCGCCGGCGATCTCCTTCTTGGAGATCAGAATCCAGACGAAGGCGACGAACAGCGGCATCACCAGCGGGCTCAGCGCCTGTGAGGCGATCATGATCGGCACCGGCCTGCCGCCGAAAAGCGGCACGATCAACCCAAACGCCGCCGCAAACAGCACCATGCCGCGAAACAGCGGCTTCGTCATGTTGCGCGCCTTGCCCTCAAAATCGGCGTAGAGCCAAGGGCCAAGCAGATAGTTTGGAAACAGAGACGACAGGCCCGCCGCCAAAATGCCCATCACGAAGCCCGCCACGGCCAGCTTGCCGGCCAGCGGCTCCAGCGTCCGCACCATGTCGATGGCTTGCTCGACCGGCTGGTTTTCCAGAAACAGGGTTCCGGCGGCGCAGGCCATGATGGCGGCGTTGATGAAGAACAGCAGCGTCATTGAGATGCCGGAGTCGCGCACGGCCTCGTGGTAGGTCTCCATCGTCCAGCCCTTCTCCTGCACCAACACGCTGCGCGTGATGAGCACCACCCCGGCCATTGTCGTGCCGACCATGCCGGCGATCAGCAGCGCCGGGTTGCCCACGTCGGGGATGGAGGGCGTGAGGCCGGCAACCATGGTGGAGGCGTCCGGCGCCACCAGCGACGCCGTGAAGACGAACGCCACGCCCATCAGCGCCACCAGAAACGCCAGCGCGCGCAAGAAGAACGTGTGCCTGCCCACCCAATAAAGCCCCAGCAGCAGGATCGTGAAGGCGATCGCGCTGCCCAGCGTCGGGACGTTCGTTCCGAACACCATGCCGGTCCATTCGCGAAACACGTCGGTGACGATGGCCATGACGCCGACGATGGAGGCGAGCTGAGTGCTGACCAGCGCCAGGATCAGGAAGATCGTCACGGGCGCGCCGAAGTGTTTGCGGAACAGGTGCAGCGTGGTCTCTCCGGTGAGGATCGTCAACCGGCTCAGCGCCACGATCATGATGTGAGTGAACAGCGACGCCAGGATGAGCGTCCAGGTCAGCGACATGCCGTAGCTGGCGCCCGCGGAGGCCATCGTCGTCACCGAGCCGGTGCCGATGACGTAGCCGATCATGAAAATTCCGGGCAGGATGGAGGACAGAAAGCGGAGCAGCGGGCTGGTCGGCGTGGATTGTGGCACTGGGCCGTGAGGATACTCAATTCCGCCGGGCGCCGCAACAGGCGGCGCTACAATGAGGGCCGATGGTCGTCAAACGCCAATTGACGCTGGAGGAGTTCGCCGAGCTGCCCGATGACGGGTCCAAGCAGGAGCTCGATCGGGGCAAGGTTACAGTCATGGCGCCGGCAGGATTTCGACACAGCCGCATTGGTCGGCGCGTGGACCGCGCGTTGACTCCCTTCGTCGAGCAGAATGGCCTGGGAGAGGTCTTTGTGGAGACTGCGTTCCAGCTCTCCGCAGATCCGCCGATTGTGCGTGTGCCCGATGTCTCGTTTGTACGCACCGAGCGATTGCCGAGCGAGGAGCTCGACGAATATCTAGCTGGCGCCCCCGACCTGGCCGTGGAGGTCGTCTCGCCCAACGACCGCGCCGAGGACCTCAATCTCAAGGTCCAACAGTACCTCGACGCCGGCGCCCGCGCAGTGTGGGTGCTGTTCCCCAAAACCCGCCAAGTCGAGGTCTGGGGCGCCGGGCGGCGTGATCTAGCCGCGGGGGATGAGCTATCGTCACCTGAGCTGTTTCCCGGCTGGAGCGTGGCTGTCGCGGATCTTTTCTGAAGGCTCGAGATCGAAACCCGCTTGTTGTTCGCTGACGCTCGTCGCACGCGCCCGGACTGGAGGGTAAGCGAAATCCCCCACGCCGTGTGTGCATTTCCACCAAGCCCGATCTCGCGTCGGAGGCCCGTGGCGCATCAGCGCTGACGCTTCGATGGCCCCTTGATTGCACTGGGTGCATCCATTGCCCCTGGAAGCAAACGCCATGGCCTCGCGCTACGACCAAACCGCGAAACAGACTTTCCGGCACGCCGCCGACGTCAACGTCGGGGGCCGCGCCGCCATGGCCGCGCTGGTCAGCTACGGCGTCATGGCGGCCAACAGCCACAACACCCAGCCGTGGCGGTTTCGCGTGGCAAACCGCTCCATCCGCATCGAGCCGGATTTCACCCGTCGGTGCCCGGTCGTCGATCCCAACGACCATCACCTCTGGGCCAGCCTGGGCTGCGCGGCTGAGAACATCCTCGTCGCGGCCGGCGCCTTCGGACTGCGCGGCGAGTCGGCTTTCCTCGACGGCCCGGGCCCGCGGCTGGAGCTGAGCTTTGAGTCGACAATTGTCAGCGCATCGGCCGCCTTTCAGGCCATTCCTGATCGGCAATGCACGCGTGCGGTCTTTTCGGGCGCCCCAGTCGAGGCGGCCCTGGTGACCAACGCCGAGCGCCAGGCCCAAACGGCAGACGTCGAGATTCGCATTCTGACGGCCGCCAAGGACATGGCCGCGCTCACCGATTACGTCATCGCCGGCAACAGCGCCCAGCTCGCAGATAAGGCCTTTCTGCGGGAGCTCGGGAGCTGGATACGCTTCAACGAGACGGAGGCCCTACGCACGCTCGACGGGCTCACTTACCGCAGCGCCGGCAGCCCCGCGCTGCCCTCCCAACTCGGCCGTCTGTTGTTGCCGCTGATCTTGCGCAAAGGACCCGAAAACGACAAGTATCGCCGTCAGATCGACAGCTCGGCGGGAATTGCCATATTTACGTGCACTACGCAATCGAAGCAGGGATGGACGGCGGTCGGCCGGGCCTACGAACGCTTCGCGTTAGAGTTGACGACCTCGGGCGTGCGGCACGCCTTCATCAACCAGCCCGTGGAGCGGCCTGAAACTCGTGCGCAGCTCGCCGGCTACTTGAACCTGGGCGATCGTCTGCCGGACCTGATCATCCGTTTCGGCTACGGCGAACAGACTCCAAGGACGTTGCGGCGGCTCGCCGAAGCCGTGATGGAGGAAGCTCCCTGAAGAGCGCGCTACTGCTGTATCATCGTTTCGTCATGCGAGCCTGCCTACTGGCGTTTCTCCTTGCGCTGCCTCTTGCCGCTCAGCACGGGCGCTATGAGAAGGAATCGTCGCATCCGCTCATCGGCAACCCCGTGGCCATCGCCGACGGCGCCAAGCTCTACACTCGCTCCTGCGCCGGTTGTCACGGCGCCGACGGCAGCGGCGGACGCGGACCCAATCTTGTGCGGCGTCCCATGTGGCACCCGTTGAGCGACGAACGCATCTTCGAGGTCGTGCGCAAGGGCTTGCCCGGCGCGGACATGCCGCCGACCGATCTCACCGATGACGAGACCTGGCGCTTGGTCGCCTTTCTGCACGCGCTGATCGGCCCGGCGGTCGAAAATCCCGGCCCCGGCGACGTCAAGGCCGGCGCTGAAGTATTTTGGAGCAAAAAGAACGGCTGTTCCAATTGCCACTCGATCCACGGTCAAGGCGGGCGCACCGGCCCGGACCTCACCAACATCGGCGGGATGCGCCCGCTGGCTCTGATCAAAGAGTCCGTGCTGGAGCCGGCCAACAAGCTCTTCCTGCTGGGGCGCGAAGCTGTGACCGTCAAGCTCAAGGACGGCCGGAGCATCAGCGGCGTGGCTCGCAACCGAGACAACTACTCCCTGCAAGTGATTGATAAGCCCGGCAAGCTGCACCTGCTGCGGATGCGCGA
>CAYOPA010000125.1:430-12171 GCA_964405625.1 uncultured Bryobacterales bacterium | reverse complement strand
AGCGCGAAGGCAACGACAACTTGGCCAAGGCGCAGCGCAACCTGCCCTACATCCTGATCATCATCGACGAGCTCGCCGATCTGATGATCCAGGAAGGCCGCCAGATTGAAGAGTCCATCACGCGGCTGGCGCAGATGGCGCGCGCGGTGGGCATTCACTTGGTGCTGGCGACGCAGCGGCCGTCGGTGGACGTGATCACCGGCTTGATCAAAGCGAATGTCCCGGCGCGCATCAGCTTCCGGCTGGCGACGCGCATCGACTCGCGCACGATCCTCGACAGCATGGGCGCGGAGGCGCTGCTGGGCAAGGGCGATATGCTGTTCCTGCCGCCCGGCACGGCGCGCATGGTGCGCGTGCATGGCCCGTTCGTCACCGAAGAGGAGATCGAAGCCGTCGTGCAGCGCTGGAAGGCGCAGGGCTTCCCGCGCTACGAGAACGCCTACCTGGCGGCCCCGCCCGACGAGGTTGAAGGCGACGACGAGGAGAATCTGCCTGGTTTTGACGACCCGATGTACCGTGAGGCGGTGCGGGTGGTCTGCGAGATGGGTAAAGCTTCGACCTCCACGCTGCAACGGCGCATGCGGTTGGGCTACAGCCGCGCCGCGAGCATATTGGACGCCATGGAGAAGGACGGGATTATCGGGCCGCCCAATGGCAGCCGCCCGCGCGACCTGCTCAAACCGCCGGATTGGCTCGACAACGTGCCGGACGACTAGCCGCCGGCGTCTTGTGGCGCACGGCTTCGCCGTGCAGTCGGGGCTGCGGCCCGACTCCTGGAGTCTCCACATTTCGCTTAACCCGAAGTTCCCCCAGAGCTGAAGCGGGATTGTGAGCCTATGCTGCTGCCTCAGCAGGGTTTACAGGTTTTTTCGACTGGCTTTGCGTTCCCATGTATTCCATGATTTGTAGTGTCAAGGCAACTTAGAAAGCTCCCCAGGCCCTGCGCGAAAAACGGCGCCACGCCCGCGGCAAACGCAGCTTCAACCGCCGTGCGTGGCGTACGAATTTGCCCGGCTGCGCACCACCAAAAACCGCAGCCGTTTCGGCCGCGCCCGCAACCGCTCCGGCGGCAGCGCCAGCTGCGTCAGCGCCGCCAGCCGCAGCCACGCCGCGTTTGCGCCAAAGCGCCCGCAGGGCAACACCCCCGCCGCGAGCTCGTTCTTGTGCACGTCGTGCAGCGCTTCAATCGAGCCCGCCTTCTGGCGATGCCAGTCCAGCAATCGCCGCGGCTTCCAATCCCACTCGTTCGTCGCCACCGCGTAATACTTGGCTGGAGAACCGTCTCCGAACAGCTCCCCCTGCTTGCGCTGGATGCGGATCGCGATGTAACGCAGCGGCTCGCGCCGGCCCTTCTCCGCGGGGGGATAGTCGACCGTCGCGCACTCCCACCACGCCTCGCCATCCTCTCGATACAGCCGCCAAGCGTTCTCGCCAAGCTCGCCGATCGCCTCCTTGAGCGGCTGCGTCATCGGCGCCGACACGGCGAAGGTGATGCGCCCTTTCGGCCCCGTCGCGCGCTCTTCGTCGCGCAGCCAGTCGAGCAACCCGGTCTCATAACAGGCCGAATCGCCCCGAAAATAGTACTCCTTGACCGTCTCGGGAATGCCTCGAACGCCCGCCGCGCCACCGTCAACGGCCCTTGAATCGCCGGCGTGTTGCCGTCGCGAAACTGCTCGGCCGGCGCGACATCCATCTCCGCCCACAGCGCCAACAGCGGCTGATAGCCCGTCGAGCCTGGGTAGGTCGGCTGCGCTTGGCGCTTGTGCGATTCGATGATGGAGGCGTCGAGGTCGACGATGGCGATCCGCTGATCGGCGCAGCGGCGGCCGAGCTCGCCGATGGTGTCGCGGTTGACCGCCGCCAACCCGGCCAGCGCCAGCGTGGCCTTCATATGGTCATGTATGTCACGGTTGTCCCCAACCGTAGCTCCCCGCTCGCCATCCTGCCGCGCGAAAGCTTTCGCGACAACGGCAAGGTCCGCAACCGCACCCTCGGCGAGTCGCTCGGCCTCGACGCCGTCGACGAGGACGACCTCCACGACGCCATCTCCACGACGGCGGGGCCTTGCTTCCGCCGGGCGGCGACGCCTATGTGACCGACCCCGCACTGACGTGTGGGGCTCTGATGCGAGCGGCCCTTGCGCCCTAGCATCTGTTCTCAGAAGCTCTCGACCGCGGCGGCGGCTCTGCCGGCGGGCTCAGAACAATATCCGCTGCGCGGCCGTTGGTTGCGGCCCGCCCGGATGACGCAGGGGGATCTCGAAGAAGAACGTCGAGCCCTTGCCCGGCGCGCTCTCCACCCGCACGACCCCGGCGTGCGCCATCACCAGGTGCTTGACAATCGCCAGTCCCAGGCCGGTGCCGCCGAGCTCCCTGGAACGAGCCTTATCCACCCGGTAGAACCGTTCGAACAGCCGCGGGATATGCTCCGGCGGGATGCCGATACCGGTGTCGCGCACGAAAAACTCCACCCACTCGCCCTTCGGCGTCGCCCCAACTTCCACCTCGCCGCCTTCGGGCGTGTATTTGATGGCGTTGTCAAGCAGGTTGTTCAGCACTTGATGAATGGCGCCCGAGTCGCATTCGGCTTGCAGCGTTGGTTCCACGGACGGCACGTTGACACGGATCTCCCGCTTTTCGGCAATCGTGCGCGCCGAATCCGCGGCCTGCTCCAGCAGCTCCCGCACGCTGTGCTTCGTGAAGGTGAACTCGCGGGTGCTGACCTCGATCTGAGACAGCGTCATCAGGTCGGCTGTAAGCTGCGCCAGCCGCTCGGCGTTCTGCCACAGGATGCGCATGAAGCGCCGGTTCGTGCCGGGCTCGTCGATGGCTCCGTCGAGCAGCGTCTCGGCATAGCCCTGGATGGCGGCCAGCGGCGTGCGCAGCTCGTGGGAGACGTTGATGACGAAGTCCTTGCGCATGCGGTCCAAGCGCTCCAGCTCGGTGATGTCGTAGAACACCGCCACCACCGCGTGGACCTTGCCCTTGCGGCTCAGGATCGGAGCGCAGGAGATCTTCCAGGAGCGTTCGACCGGATCATGCACCTGGATCTCCACCGAGCACGCCTCGCCGCTTTCGAGCACTTTGTTGAATAGCTCGGGCACTTCCACGCGATCCCACTCCGTCAGCGAAGCGCCCTTGTAGAGCTTGATGTGCGGCAGCATCTGCTCCATGGCGGGGTTGAACAGGACCATCCGCAGCTTGCGGTCCGCCACCAGGATGCCCTCGCCGATGCCGTTGACCGCGGCTGCGAAGCGGGAGCGCTCCTCTTGTAGCTGCTCGAACATGGAGCGCAACTGCCCGCCGGTGGTGCGTAGGGTGTCGGCGAGCTCGCCGAGCTCGCCGCCGCCGGCGCCCTTGAGCTTGACCTGAAATTCGCCCTGCGCCAGACGTTGTGAGTAGTGGATGATCTGGGAAAGTTGGCTGGAGACGCGCCGCGCCACCCAGGCCGCCGCGAGCATCACCGGGGCCAGGGCGAGCCCCAACATCCGCAGGATCTGCGAGCGGATCTCGCTGACCCGCTCCTGAATCCGCACCAGCGGCAGCGCCAACCGCACCGCTCCGCCCGACGTGGGCGCGGCGCAATAGCGAAGCTCCTGGCCCACGGTCTCGCTGCGCCGGGTGTCGTAGCCGATCACGCCCTGGAGCGCGGCGACGAACTCCGGCCGCTTGGCGTGGTTCTCCATCTCGCTGGGGTTGGCGTCGGAGTCGGCCAGCGGCCTTCCCTGATGGTCAATCACGGTGACGCGCGCCTTGGCGTGGGCGGCGAGCTCCTTAACGAGCAGGCCGTAGCCGGCCGGGTCGGAGGCGTCCAATGCTGACTTGACGAGCTCGGTCTTTTCCAGCAACGCGCTGTCGAGGTCGGCGCGGTGGTTCGCTTCGGTAATCCGGCTGACCAGATACTCCGCGCCAAGACCCGCGATCGCCAGGAAGGCGACCACGGTCAGGAAGATTTTGATGAAGATCCGGCCGGTCATGCCGGGGTTTCGAAGCGGTAGCCGAATCCTCGGACGGTCTGGATCCACTTGGGGCTTTCCGGCTTGTCCTCGATGCGCTCTCGCAACCGTCGGATGTGGACGTCCACGTTGCGCGGCGTCACGTGGCAGCCTTCGCCCCAGATCGAGCGCAGCAACTGCTCACGGCTGTAGACACGGCCCGGATTGGCCAGAAACAGCTCCAGCAGGCGGAACTCCGTCGCGGTCAGCGCGATCGGCTCGCCCCGCAGCGATGCGCGTCGCGAAGCCACATCAATCTCGAGCGGTCCCTTGTGTACGGTTGAGCCGTTCACGCCCGGCGAACCTGGTGTGCGGAGCCTTGCCTTTACCCGAGCCAGAAGCTCACGCGGGCTGAAGGGCTTGGTCACGTAGTCGTCGCCGCCGATCTCCAGGCCGAGCACGCGGTCCACTTCCTGGCTTCGCGCTGTCAGGAACAAGATCGGCAGTTTTGGGGCGCGCGGGCTCTCACGGACCTGCCGACAAAAGTCGAAGCCGTCCCCGTCAGGCAGCATTACGTCGAGGATGAGCAGATCCGGTTGCTGCTCAATCACCAGATCCAACGCGCCTTGCAGCTTTCTGAGAGTCGTGACCCCGTAGCCGGCGCGGGTGAGGTTGTACTCCAAGAGGGTGCAAAGATCTCGGTCATCCTCGATGACGAGTATGTTCTTGGGCATACCGGCTTGCCCCCAGTATATCCGGGCCAACGCTTTCCCGATCGTTCGAAAACGTGCGGAGCCCGTTCCGTTTCAGATCGCAGCCCCTCTACAGACCCGGCAACAGCAGCGCCGCGGCCCGGACGCGCCGGGCGATCCCCGCCGGCTCGTCGCCGGGCGCTATCCGTTGCGGCCGGCCGAACGAGACGCTGACCGGCCCCCGGCGCGGCTGCTCGGCGAACTGGTTGTACACGTGGAACAAGCCGTCCAGCCGCACCGGCACTATGGGCAGGCCCAGCTCCAGCGCTAGCAAGCCCACGCCCGGCATGTAGTCGCTGATGGAGCCGTCGCGGCTGCGCGTGCCTTCGGGATAGATCAGCAGATCGTAGCCGGTATCGGCCAACTCTCCGGCGTAGCGCAGCGCGCGACGGACGCCCGCGGTCTTCTGCGGCAGCGGGAAGGCGTTGAACAGGCTCAGCGCAGCCAGAAACTGGACCGTCTCCGACGCGCGTAGCCGGAAGCTCGCGCCCCTGGGTTCGAATACGGTCCGAAAAAACTCCTGCGCCATCGCCGGGGCCATCCGGTGGCGGCGCTCGGGCGGCAGAGCCAGATAGACGGCGGCAGTGTCAAAGTGGCTGGAATGGTTGGCAGCGAAGATCGCCCGCCCGCCTTCGAGCGCCGCCAAATTCTCCAGCCCATGGACGCTGAGCGGGCGCAGCAGCTTTGCGGACAGCGGCAGAATCGCCCAATCCAGCGCCGCCCGCCGGCCCCAACGCACGGGCGCGCTGCGCGTCCAACGCGGCTCCAGCAGCCATGGGGGCGCCGTTTGGGGCCGCGGCTTCGCGGACGCCCCGTCCGCGGTCAGCCGCCGCAGATCGCCCACCGTTCGAAGCGCCGCCACGGCCTCTTCGTCCACGCGGCGGCCGGTGGACTGCTCCACGCGCGCTTGCAGCTCGATACGCTCCAGCGAGCTCAGCCCCAGGTCCTCGTCCAGCCGCAGCTCGTCGTCGCCGTCGGGCAGCTCGCGCCCTAGCAGGTTGGCGAGAGGGTTCTCGCGGGGCGGGGGAGTCTCGCCTCGCCTACGCGCAATCATCTCGACCAGCTCGCCGCGCTTGATTTTGAGGGTCGACGGGGTGCGCGGCAGCTCGTCGGCCGTCCACAACGACCACTCCTGCACCTTTTGGTGGGCTTCGAGCGCCTTGTTGGCCCGTTGCACCAGCGCGACTGCATCGGCGCCGTCCCGCGGCACCAGCGCGGCGTGGACGCGCCCCCCGCCGGGATCGACGACGACGCACTCCTGAAGCTCCGGCTGGTCCGCCAGCGCCTTTTCCACATCGCCCGGGTAGACGTTGAGCCCGTCGGGCCGCACGATGCGGTCGCGTTTACGGCCGCGGTAGTAGAGCCGGCCCTGGTCGTCGAGCTCGCCCAGGTCGCCGGTGTGCAGCCAGCCGCCCTCAAAGCGCGTGCCTCCCTCGCTGCCCTTGGCGCCGCCGTAGTATTCCGACGCAACGCTGGGGCCGCGTACCAGGATCTCGCCGTCGGGCGCGATGCGCACCTGCTGGCCCGGCAGCGGCCGGCCCAGGCAGCCGGGCTTGGTGGAAAGCGGATGGTTGAGCGACACCACCGGGCTGGCCTCGGTCAACCCGTAGCCCTGGATCACCGAATACCCCAGACGGCGCCAGAACTGTTCGAGATCCTCGTCCAGCGCCGCCCCGCCGACCACGAAGGCCCAAAACTTCCAGCCGGTCAGCCGGTGGATATCACGGTAGCGCCACCAGATTTCAGGAACCGCCCACGCGCCTCGGCTGCTAGGCTGGCGGGGCGGTTCCACAAGATCCCGGGCGATGCGGTCGCGCAGATTCTGAAGCATCGCAGGGACGCCCACCAGCACGCTCACCCGTTCCTGGCGCAGGGCGTCCAGCAGGGCGTCGCCGCCGAGCTCGCTGGTGATGACGACCGAGCCCCCCAGCAGCGGCGGAATGTAGATCCCCATCGTCTGTCCGAACAGGTGGCTAAAGGGCAGCAAATCCAGGGTCCGCAAGGGCTGGAATGGGCGCAGGGCCCAGCGGAACCGGTCAATCTCCTGGGCTACCCCGTGCAGATTGGCGGCAATGTTGCCGTGGCGATGGACCACGCCCTTGGGCTCGCTGGTGGAGCCGGAGGTGAAGACGATCTCGACGATGTCGTCGGGGCCGGCGAGGAACGGCTCGAAGTGGGTCGGCGCGTCCAGCCTGGTCAGACCCGAGAGCGGCAGCACGAGATCGGAGGGCAATGCGACCGAGTCCACGTCGTCTCCGCACAGCGCCAATCGTGGCGAGGCCTGTTCCACAATGCGCCGCGCCAGCTCCGGCGTCGACCGAAAATCCAAGGGCACGGCGGCGACGCCGCGCAGCAGACAGCCCCAAAACGCCATCAACCACTCCGGCCGATTTTCTCCCCACAGCAAGACGTGGTCGCCCTGCCCCAAGCCCCGGCGCTCCAGTTCCGCCGCGCAGGCCCGGGCGCCGTTCACGAGGTCGCGATAGCTGGCCTCACGACGGCGGTAGGCGTTGCGCCAGATAACGGCTTCGCGATCGCCCAGCGCCTCCAGCCGCGCCCATAGATCCAGCAGGGTCCGCATTTCGCCTCTACATTGTGAGGGAAACAGCGCATTTGTTGCGGCGCACGCCTGTCGCACGCACACGAGCCCTTTGAAGGAATCGCGGTGTTCGCGTCGCTTTCCCGGTTGAGAGCCCCCGCGCACAACGACCAAGGAGCATACAACCGACAATGTCCAACGCCCGCCCCAGAATACCCGTCTCCGCGCTACTGCTCTCCGCGGTACTGCTAGCCTTCACGTCCGCATCCGCCGCGGTTCCGGAGATGATGACCATCCCCGTCATCCCCGGCCCCAACGCCGGCGCCGAAGAGACACTGCAGTTTGAAGCCGAGCGCTCGAACGTCGTCGCCACGAACGGCGGCTATCAAATCACCGGAGACGTCTTCCTCGTCACACCGATCGCCCGCATCCGGCTCGCCGGCTCCAACCTCTTCTTCTCCTTCGCCGAAGGGACCGACCGCGTCGAACGCTTACGAGGTCAGGCCTACGTGCCGTCTCCCTATGCATCCGACGCCGTCGAAATCAAGAAGCCCGCGATGGCGGAAGTCGGCATGGATTTCGGCCGCAACCTCGACCTCGACTCGCCCCTCCAAGACGACCGCGCCTATCTATTCTTCAACTTCGATTCCGGTCTGGAGATGAGCGTCGCTACCAACAGCGAAACCGACAGTAAGCCGCTGACGCTGTCCATCCCCTACGGCGCGAAGGCGCAGATGGTGCTCGATCCGCTGGATCCGTTCTTCTTCATCTCCGGCGGCGTGATGACCCCGGAGGGCAGCGACGACGATTCCAACAAGGAAGGAGACGCCAACAACGACAGCCAAGAGAACACCAAGCAAGACAGCAGGAAGACCGACGACGAGGACCAGCAAAGCGGCAACTTGGGCCACGGTACGTCGGCAAACGGCCTCATCCCCTTCGTCCCCAAAACCACGTACGGCATCGAAGACGTTGTCCGCACCTTCTACGGCAATAAGGTTCAAGTCGGCGAATTCCCCGTCGGTACGCTGCCGCTGACCGTGACCGGAACCTTCGTCAGCGAAGTCTCCTACGTGACCGACGCGGATGAAGCCTTCGACCCCTTGAATCTCGAGTTCGGCCCCGTCTTCAAGCAAGGCGCCAACGGGACGCTCAACGTCACTTACTCGTTCTTGAAGGCCGGCAAGTTCGGCAAGATCGCTGAGTTAGGCTTCGAAGCCGGCACGGCGACCGTGGCCCTCGAGATCGTGGACGACATCCAGCATGCCTACTTCAGCGGCGTCATCGAACCGGATCTGGAGTGGATCCCCGACTTCGTGCCCTGGCGGCCGGAGGGCTACCTCAAAGCCTACGGCTACGTCAGCAGCGACTTCGCCAAGTCCCGCCTCGGCATCGAGGGCCGCTACGCCATCGACGCTTCGAACTTCGGCGAGATGACCGGCCTCGAAATCTCCGACGTGATCGTGGTCGACGGCGTGATGCGCGTCAACCACGACGGCTTCCTGGTGCGCGGCGCCACCAATGCCAATCTTGGTCCGGTCAACTTCCAGGCGGGCGCGCAGGTCGAAGTCTTTGTCCCGTTCGACGGCGAGCCGGGATACCTCGAAATCACAGGCCTGATCCGCGTGGATCGACTGCTGACCGAAGGGACGATGCGGTTCTCGCCCGAAGGCGCTTTCTTGAACGGCATGGTCGTCAACGACGAAGTTGAGATCCGCGCCGCCCTCGAAATCGCCCGCCGCGACAATATCTCTTACATGCAAGGCGAGCTGAGTGTTCCGGCACAGTTCAACACCGCGCTGCACCAAGCGGTTCTCGACGAAGCCAAGCAGGCCCAGGACGAAGTCGCCACGGCGCTTTCCAATCTCGAAAAGGCGACGAAAGACCTGGAATTCGAAGTCAGCCTGCGCGGCGTCCGTCGACTCGTCCCCGGCATCTGCGACGGCGCCATGGTAGAGATTGACTCGCGCATCGTCAGCACGATCAACGAGAAGTGGCCCAAGGCGTTCGGCACGTACCTCCCCGGCCGCTCCTCGGCAATCAGCTACGCCAGGTCGAAGGCAAAGCCGAGCGTCGACCGGCTACAGAGGCTCAAGACAGTTGTGCGCCAGGGCGACAGCGCCTCGGTTCGGGCGGCTCTGAAGAGCGCCATGAATGACTTGCTGCGGAACTCGCACCTTAATATCAGCGTCTCGAAGATCGGGACCGTGTACAACCGCGAGATCCTCAGTTCCACGCAGAAAGCCTACTTGCGCAAGGGCATCGCGGCGATCGATTCGATCCCGGAGAAGAGCAACCTTAAAATCTCCGCGCGGAGGACCTGGGACAACATTCCCAAACGCGAGATTCTGGCCGAAACCGCTGAAGCCATCCAGAACGGCGTCGGCGCGGCGCCGACCATCGAATCGCTGCGGTTCTACCACGTGATGCGCAGCGGCGAGTGGCAACTCACCGCCGTGGTATCGCACGGCGGCGAAGCCTCAACCATCGAATTCAACTTCGATCCCGAGGACCCGACGGCGATCGGGCGCCACATCGCGCAATCGTTCGTCCCGCTGCTGTAGTGGCTGGGAAGCCGCCCAAGTCCCGCTCGCTCTCCAACAGCGGGCGGGATTGGGCGCGCTTCCGCGCGCCCTCCGCCAGTAGAATGGCGGAGTGAGGCGACGCAGGCGCAAAGCCGGGTTGGTCAAGCGCATCCTCCGGGCGCTGCTGCTCGCCGTCGTCGGCTACTACCTTCTCTGCATCCTGCTGCTGTTCGCGTACCGCTGGATCGACCCGCCCGTGACCGGCGTGCAGCTCGAGCGCCGTATCGAGTCGATCCTGACCTGGTCAGACTATGAGCCCAAGCATCAGCAGGTCGCGCTGGCAGCGATTCCCACGGAATTCCAGCACGCCGTGATCGCGGCCGAGGACGGCGCTTTCTATGACCACGGCGGCGTGGACTGGGCGGAGATCGGGCTGGTGGCCAAGCAGGTCAAGAGCGGCGGGAAAATGCGCGGGGCGTCGACCATCTCGCAGCAACTGGTGAAGAACCTATTTCTAACCACCAGCCGCTCGCCGGTGCGCAAAGCCGTCGAGCTGACGTTGGTTTTCCCGGCGGAGGCGATCCTGAGCAAGGACCGCATGTTTGAGATTTACCTCAACGTGATCGAGTGGGGGCCTGGGGTGTGGGGCGCGGCCGCCGCGGCCGATCACCACTACGGCAAGCCACTGAGTGAATTGAACAAGAACGAGGCGGCCCGGCTGGCGGCCTGCATTCCGGCGCCACGCACCCGCAAACCGTCGCAAATGAACGAGTACTCCGCCATCATCCTGGAACGCATGGCGGCGCGGGGCTGGTGATTTAAGTAGGGCCGGACATTCTTGTCCGGCCGCGGTCGGACAAGAATGTCCGACCCACCGTTACCCCCGGTTCGGCAGCAAAATCACCAGTTCCATCTTCGGCTCCGGAAACTCGCTCGGCACAAACACCGACAGCGACCGCCCGCGCACGATCGATTCCCAGGCCTCGCCCACCATGTCCAGCGCGAAATACTGATAATTCATCTTCACCGGAACGGTCGCCGGCGGCGACGGCATGTGGATCAACCCCACGCCCGGCAGAGCCTGCCGCACCAGTCCGTCGACGGTTTCGTTCGAGCCGATCTTGATCAGCGACGGCCCCCGCGCGATCAAGTCCGCCGCGCGCGCCTCCGAGGTGACGGCCAGCAGCATCCGCGTGTTCTCGAAGAAGCGCTTCTCGTCCAGATCCGTGCCGTAAATCGCCGTGCGCTTGTATTCGAGCGGCTGAATCACGAAGTTGCGCGGGATGACCGTCTCCAGCAGGCGCCGCAGCTTCTCGTCCAGATCGGTAAAGCAGGCGCCGAGGTTGTTGTGGTCGTAGATCGGCAGGTCGGCCGTCTGGATGTCGCGGGAAAACGCCGTCAGCGCCCCGGCCATCTCGAGCATCGTGCGGAAGAGCTGCTCGGGATGCGAGCGATTGCCCTCAAACAGCCGCCGAAATCCGGGGAAGTACGAGTTGACCGTGTAGAGCAGCCAGAAATTGGCTACGTCCGATGTCGTAAAATCCGCCAGCGCGACGTTCTTCTGCCGCCGCATCGACGCCAGCGTGCTGCTTTTGGCGGCCAGTATCTCCACGATGCGCCGGGCGATGGTCACCAGGTACTCGTTGGCGGCGGTCACGCTCACCGGCGGTACGAACTTGGGGTTGAGCTGGAACACATCGCCGGCCGATAGCTCAACGTGCGCCAGCGGCATCGTGGTCAGGCCGCGCTGCGACTCGATCTCGCTGACCACCCGGAAGTTCTTGCGGCCCACCTGGATCGACTTTTCCTGGCGACCGGTGTTCTCGTCGCGAATCGCCAGCGACTCGGAGGTGTAGCGGGTGTCGGCGCGGCTGGTGCGCGGCGCCACGTTGACGCCACCTTCGCGCAGGGGCGGGATGGCCAGGAAGATCTTCAGGTCGCGGCGATCGCCCTCAAAATGGTCGTCGATCGGTTTGGGGGCGGGGGCCGGG
>CAYOPA010000125.1:0-420 GCA_964405625.1 uncultured Bryobacterales bacterium | reverse complement strand
GGAGTCAGGGATGTCAAAAGCCAGCCCGTCGGGGGTGAGGCCGACGGCGCGATTGACCTGGATGATGCCGTTGGCGAGCTGTTCCTGGTCGATCTCGAGCTCGCGAAAGCCCCACGGCCGGAAAGTCTGCGCTTGCAGCCGGAAGCTCAGCACGCCCTCGATATAGCGGTCTTGGGCCTGCAAGTGCTGAGGAGTCAGAAATGTGCCCTTGGACCAGATGACGGGTTGCAGGCGCCGCATGGATCTCTACACTAGCAGCCTTTGGGGGCGCGGGAAAGGCGCTTGCAAATGGGGCCGCCTTCGAGCGGGCGTCCGAGCCCCAGACGTCAGTCTGGGGTCTGATCCGGGGACCCCAGACGGACGTCTGGGGCTCGCCTACGCGTATGATCCGGCGAGCTGCTTGGCGGCGGCGACAGTGGC
>CAYOPA010000124.1:9537-12227 GCA_964405625.1 uncultured Bryobacterales bacterium | reverse complement strand
GAGCAGGTCTGGACCGTCGCCGCCCGCGGCAAGCTCCAATAAGATTCCCTCCCGAGAGGACCCAGTTATGATCGAACGCATCACCGCACCGGGAGCGCCCGCGCCCCAAGGACCTTACTCGCACGCCGTCAAAGCCGGCGGCTTCATCTATGTCTCCGGCCAAGCCGCTCTGGACCCCAAGACGAACACATTCGTGGTCGGGACGGTCGCCGAGGAGACGCGCCTGACGATTGAGAACATCAAGGCGATCCTGGCCGGCGCCGGGGCCGACCTGAGCCATGTCGTCAAGTGCTCGGTCTTCTTGTCCGACATTCGCGACTTTGCGGAGATGAACGAGGTCTACAACGAGTATTTCGGCGAAGCCAAGCCGGCCCGCACCACCGTCAACGCCACGCTGCCCGGCAAGGGAATCAAAGTCGAGATCGACTGCGTGGCCTACAAGCCCTAGCAGCGGGCCTTGTGGCGCACGGCTATGCCGTGCACGCGGGGCTGCGCCCCGCGAAGTAACTTGTCGGGCCTTAGGCCCGACTGCACGGCATAGCCGTGCGCCACGAGCGCTACCAGCCTGAGCGCTGGCGCAAGCCCTGGATATGCGCGATGTGGTGCTTGCCGTGCCAAGCGTACATGCCCAGGGTCTTGTCGATGCGTAGCGGTTGCGCGTGCTCCGGATGGAGGTATTGGCGGGCGAGCTCGGCGGGCGCCAGCGCCTCGGCGAGGGCGACCCAACGCCGGTGCAATCCGTCGAGGATGTCGAGGGACGGCTCAATCGGCGAAAGGCGGCAGTCCGGGAGCTCGCCCCAGGCCGGCTGGTCGTAGGGCTTAATGGTCGGCTCGTCTTCGGTGAGCGCCCAGCGAATGCGGCATTGACTGTTGAGGTGGCTGTCCGCGACGTGGTGCACGACCTGCCGGACGGTCCAGCCGCCGGGACGATAGGCGGTGTCAAGTTGAATGTCGTTGAGCCCCGCTACGGCGGCGCGGAGCTGCGACGGCGCGGCGTTGAGGTCCACGATCCAGCCGCGAAGATCCTCCGGAGAGACGGTGTCCGGCCAGCTCCAGCGACCGATTGGAAAGCGCAACTGCTCCAAGTCCTGGTCCATCCCGCTATAATTGCACGCACGGAAAGCCATGCGACGCCGCGACCTGCTCCTCTCCCTTCCCGCCGCCTCAGCGGCCTTCGCTGCAGCCCCGGCCGCCCCCACCGGAGGGGCCGGCCGCAAGCCGCGCCTAAGAACGGCGATCTGCGCCTACTCCTTCCGCAAGGCTCTGGAAGCCGGGACCTTGCGTTACGAGGACCTGGTCGACATGGCGATCGAGAACGACGTGGACGGGCTGGACCTGACGGTCTATTGGTTCCCGCGCAACGACCTGGACGGCTTCCTGAGCGGCTTGCGTCTGAAGGCGTACAACAACGCCGTCGAGATTCCCTCCATCGCGATCCGCTCTAACTTGTGCAAGCCGCTGGCTCGTGACCGCCATCAGGAAGCGGCATGGCTGATGCACTGGGTGGACATCGCCGACCGCTTGGGCGCGAGCTTCATCCGCGTCTTCGGCGGCGACGTGCCGGCGGGCTCGACGGAAGCACAGGCCGTCGGCTGGTGCATCGAGGTGCTGCAATGGGCGGCGGACTACGCCGGCAAGAAAGGCGTAATTCTGGGCCTGGAGAACCACGGCGGCATCACGCTGCGGGCCGATCGCATCCTGGAGATCGTCAACGGCGCCAACCACCCGTTCGTGCGGGTGAACCTGGATACGGGGAATTTTCGCTCCGAGGTCTACGAGCAGATCGAGCAGTGCATTCCCTACGCGGCCAACTCGCAGTTCAAGGTGGAGATCCGCGACGAGCAGGGCCGCAAGCAGGATTCGGACTGGGACCGCATCGTCAAGATGATGGCCGCCGGCGGCTATCGCGGGTACATGGCCTTGGAGTACGAGGCCGAGGAAGACCCGTTTGTGGCGGTGCCGCGGCATTTGAAGACGCTGCGGGAGCTGGCGGCGAAGTATTCGGGGTAGTAGGACTGGGTTGGTTCGCGGGGCGCAGCCCCGCGTGCACGGCATAGCCGTGCGCCACGAGGTAGGCGCTGGAGTAGGGAAACGCCTGTGGCGAAGGGGCTAGTCCGGCGCGAACCGGGTTGTTGTCAATGTAGGCCTGGATGCGATTGCGCTCTTGCTCGTCACAGACGGTGCGGTCGTAAGATTCTGGTTGCCAGAATGGTCCGGTCCTGTTGAGGACCTTGTTGCATTCCTTAGCTGTAAAGCTCTTCAGCGCGCGCAGAAAGCGAGTCGGGCTCGACTTCGGGTCGACGAGCATGTGGACGTGGTTGGGCATCACGACGAAGGAGTTCGCCTCGTAAAGCTCCAATTCATCCTGGCAGAACAAAATCGCGCTCACGACGATCCGGGCAAGTTCCGGCTGCCGGAGGAATAGCGGCCCTTGGCGCGTGGAGTCGAGATAGCGATCCATCCACACAAATGCCTGCCCGGCGTTGACGGCGTCCGGGGGCGGGTAGCGGTCTTTAGGGATGGCGCCTTGAAGTGCGAAGGTCAGGAAAAGCGGCTGACCTTCCGGATAGAAGTGCGGCAGCCTGCGGCGTTGCACCGACCCCAAGCGTAGGCGATTCCCTGCGAAGTGAGACCTAAAGATCTGCCAAATCTTCTTGTGGCGCACGGCTATGCCGTGCACGCGGGGCTGC
>CAYOPA010000124.1:0-9527 GCA_964405625.1 uncultured Bryobacterales bacterium | reverse complement strand
CGATCCAAACCGCAATCGCAACAACAGCGGCGGTATCCGCGGCGGCCGGCGCTTCCCGCTGTAGCGCACGGCTATGCCGTGCACGCGGGGCTGCGCCCCGCGAAGTAACTTGTCGGGCCAAAGGCCCGACTGCACGGCGCAGCCGTGCGCCACAAACTTCAGAATGCAACCACTACCGCCCGGCCGCCTCGACCACCACCCGGTATAGCGTCTCCACGTAGTCCTCAAAGGCCTTCACGTACAAATACTCGTCCTTGCCGTGGATGCCGCCGCCCGGATCCCAGGCCGCTTTCGCCGGGCCGAATCCGTAGCTGGCAATCCCTGCCGCCCGCAGTTGCGCCGAGTCCGTCGCTCCCGTCGACATGCGCGGCAGCACCACGGCCCGCGGGTATTGCTCCGCCAACACCTTTTCAAAAGCCTGAAAAACAGGGCTGGACAGCGGCGACGGCTGGTGCGCGGGCCGCGTCACCTCATGCGGAATCAAGTCCACCAGCGGCTCGTCGATGATGCGCTTCAGTCGCGAAAAGAACTCCTCGGGATCTTCGCCCGGCAGTGCGCGGATGTCCACCGTCGCCTGCGCGTCCGACGGAATTACGTTCTTTTGGTAGCCTCCCCGCAGGATGGTCGGCACGATCGAGGTGCGGGTCATCGAGTAGTAGTAGGGGTTGATCGCGCGTAGCTTCTGCTGAAGCTCGGGGCTTGTGTCGCCGGCGAGCAAGGCCCGGTAGACGGCCGCCTCGTCGGCCGGGGTGGCATCGGCCAGCCGCGAAAAGTACGTCCTGGTCGTCTCATTGAGCTCCACGGGCGTCTCGTAGGCCGACAGCTTGGCCACCGCGCGCGCCAGCGTCACCACCGGATTGTCGTCCTTGGGAACCGAGCCGTGGCCGGAGGTCCCTTTGGCGCGGAGGTCGATCCGCCGGGGCGTTTTCTCGGCCGTCTGGATCTCAAACGTCTCGTACTGAAAGCCTCGATCGAACTGCCCGCCGCCGCCTTCGTTGATGGCGAATTCAGCGTCGATCAGGTCGCGGCGGTGCTCCAGCAGCCAGGTGATACCCTTCAGTCCGCCCGCCTCCTCGTCAGCGACGCCCAGGAAGATTACGTCGCGGTCCAGCTCCACTCCCAGGCGCTTGAGCAGGATCAGCGCGTGCAGCGAGGCGGCCACCACGCCCTTGTCGTCGCCGGTTCCGCGCCCGTAGATGATTCCGTCCTTGATTGCGCCGCCGAAAGCGTCAAACGACCACTCGGACTGGTCCACCGTGACCACGTCGAGGTGTCCCAACAACAGCAAAGGCTTCTTCGCGCCGAAGCCTTTGATACGCGCCACAATCGAAGCCCGCACGTCGTCCGGCCCCACGATCTCGTACGAGATGCCTTCTTTGTCGAGCTTTTCGCCGATGTAGCGGGCGGCGAGGATCTCGTTGCCCTCGGGCTGCGAGGTGTCCAGGCGAACCAGATCGACCAGCGTCCGCGTCGCCTCGGCCTTCGCCGCCGGCCAATCGGGCTGTTGGGCGAGAGCGGTGGAAAAAATCAGCAGCGTCAGCGGCGCAAATCGCATCTATAGAGAATAGCGGGCGCCGCGTCGTCCGCCTACAGCAACGAACGGAGGTAATTGAGCACTTCAGGCCGCATCCAGTTCTCCGCGCCGACGTACTTGCGCACCACGTACCCGTCGGGGTCGATAAGATACGACTCGGGGTACAAATGCGTGCCGTATCGGGAAGCGACCTCGCGCGACGGGTCGCGAACGGTCGGGAAGGTGATGCCGAAGCGGTCGAGGAAGGCTTCGTAGGCGTCGCGGTCCTCGTCCACGCTCACGCCCAGGACGATGAAACGCCCGCTGCTGAGCTCGCGATGCAACTGATTGAGAGAAGGAGTCTCTTGGACGCAGGGCGGGCACCAAGTGGCCCAAAAGTTGAGCAAAACGTACTTGCCGCGGTAGTTCTTCAGGTCGATTCCCTGGCCGGTATCCGTCGTCAGGGTGAAGCCGGGAGCGCGGTCGCCGGCTTCCACGTTGTAGACCCGCAGGTACGGCTCGACGCGCCACAGCAGGGCCGCCCCCAGAATCACCGTGACGCCCCAAATTGCGATTTCTTTCATCGAGCTTGCCATTGTCGCGAACGAAGTATAGTCTAAGTTTTGTAGAGGATCTGACGAATGTTTCTCATCACACGCAAGGCTGAATTTTCAGCCTCGCACCGGCTGGCCCGGCCCGACTGGTCCGACGAAAAGAACCAGGAAGTCTTCGGGCTGGAGAGCCGGACCCACGGACACAACTACGTCCTAGAGGTCACCGTCGCCGGCCGGGTGGATCCCACGCACGGCATGATCATGGACCTCAAGGAGCTAAAAGACATTATCAACGATGAGGTCGTCGAGCCGTGGGATCACCGTCATCTCAACCACGAGGCGGCGCCGTTTGACCGCGTGATTCCGACCACTGAAAACCTCACGGCGGAGATCTGGACGCGGCTGGCCCCCAGGATCTCTAGCGGCGAGTCGCGATTGCACTCGATTCGGCTCTACGAGACGCCGGATCTATATGTGGACTATGCCGGCCCCGAGGCGGGCTGAAAGACGCGCCATGAAGCTCAGCCGCCGCTACCAATTCTGCGCCTCGCACCGCCTGCATCTCGATTCGCTCAGCGCGGACGAAAACCGCGAGCTCTTCGGCAAATGCAACAACCCGTTCGGCCACGGCCACGATTACGTCCTGCATGTGACCGTGGCCGGCGACGTGGACCCGGAGACGGGCCGCCTTGTCGACCGGGACGCGCTCGACCGGCTTGTCCATGAGGACGTGTTGCCGCGTATCGACCACAAAGACATGAACGCCGCCGTGCCGGAGTTCAAGACCCTCAACCCGACCACCGAAAATCTGGCCAAGGTGATCGGGGACTGGCTGTGCGCCGCCTTCCGTCGCCGCTTTCCCGCCCAGGGGCCCAAGCTGGCCGCGGTTCGGCTGGAAGAAACGGGGCGCAACACGTTTGACCTTTCGATGGAGTAACCATGCATCACTCGATGACTGATCTGGAGTTGTTGGAAGAACCGTTGAATTCCGAAGGCAGACCGAACGAGCGCATCGTCGAGCTGACCCGCGACCTGCTGATGGAGATCGGCGAGGACGCCAACCGTGACGGCCTGCTCAAAACGCCGGAACGGGTCTCGCAGGCCTGGGGCGATCTGACCTCGGGCTACCGCATGGACGCCGCCAAGTTGCTCAACGGAGCGCTATTTGACGTGACCTACGATGAGATGGTCATCGTCAAGGACATTGAGCTGTTTTCCCTTTGCGAGCACCACCTGTTGCCGTTCTACGGCAAGGCGCATGTCGCTTACATTCCGCGCAACAAGGTGATCGGGCTGAGCAAGGTGGCGCGGCTGGTCGATATGTTCGCGCGGCGCTTGCAGGTGCAGGAACGGCTGACGAGGCAGGTGGCCGACGCGATCCATGACGCCATCAACCCGGTCGGCGTGGGCGTGGTTTGCGAAGCGCGACACCTGTGCATGATGATGCGCGGCGTGGAGAAGCAGCACTCGTCGACGATCACCTCGGCGATGCTGGGCGATTTTCGCGACAACCAGAAGACGCGCGAAGAGTTCCTGGCGCTGGTCGGACGGCGCGCCAACGGCGCCTAGTGGCGCACGGCTGCGCCTTGCAGTCGGGCCTGTGGCCCGACAAGTTACTTCGCGGGGCGAAGCCCCGAGTGCACGGCATAGCCGCGCGCCACATTCCTTCACTCCACGGCTTGGAACAGGCAAAGCTTGTAGAGCTCCCCGTCCTCGGGCTCGCCCGGAGGATACAACACCGTCACCACGTCGCCCTGTTTGCGCAGCGGATTCCGCTCCAGCGGCTGGATGTAAATTTCACGGCCGTTGACAGTTTCATAGCGCACGCGCAGCTTCTTGGCGCCGCCGCGCCGAACCAAGCTCTCCACATGACCGGGGACGGCCACGCCCGAGCGGGCCAGCCGGCGGTGCCTCCACATCCTTGCCATGAGCAGGTACAACAGAAAAACTGCGAGCACGCCCGCCATCAGCGAGCCGCGCATGGCGAACGGCGCCTGCGTCAAATCCGGAGAAAAGTGCGTCAGCGGCTCGCCGGGAACGTAGACCACGCCAAGCGAGCCACCTTGTCGGTATTCGTCAAAGAGGCTCTTGGAGACGTTGACGGAGGAGCGCACTCCGGTCCCGTCGACGTCAGCGAAGTTGTAATAGAGGTAGTAGCTTCGCCGACCGTCGTCGTGGTCGCGGGTCTCCTTGCGGTGGACCTCGGCGCGGGCGCGCTCGCCGGCTTCCAGCAAGATCTCTTGCGACGGCACGGGAGGATTCAGCCGCAAGACGTTGAGCCAGCCGAACCAGCCCGCCACGGCCAGCATCGCCAGCCAGGCGGCGACGGTGACCTGAGCGGTGACGGTCATTCGCACGCGCCTTGGCGGGTCGGAGCGCAACTCAGGCTCGGGCTTCCAGCGCTTGCTCGCGCGGCCCGGATCAGCGGACGCGGCTTGCGACGCCTCTGATGTACTCCGCAAGGCGCGGGTCACGAGCGTCGCCCCGGCCAGGATGAGCGCCAGCCCCGCGCCGAGCATCCAGCCGCCTTCCGGCAACGCGAGCACAATCAATCCCAGGCCGGCAAAGTCCAAGCCGATTCCGGCGCCGAGCATCAAGCCCTTTGACATTTTCGCTTGATCGTAGCGTACGGCCGCGCACGGCGGGCGCGGCTTGGATCTGTCATAATCAGCGGCAATCGATGCTTCGCTTTCTGCCAGCGCTGCTTGGGCTCGCCGTCTTCGTGACGCCGGCGGCGACGCCTCTGGTCGCACAGACCGAGTGGCGGACCGTGCGGCTGCCCGACGTGGAGATCAGCGCCCGGCTGATCCGCGAGACCGACCGGATCGAAGAGCTCCTGGGCGACTCGCTCGACAACGATTTCATCCTGGTGGAGCTGAAGCTGCGCCCCTTCTACAACACGGTCATGCAGCTTGACCGCAACGATTTTCTACTGCGTACGCGCGCCAACAACGACAGCTCGCCGGCGCAGTCTCCCAGCCGCATCGCCGGCTCCTCGGTGCTGGCGCTGGGGGAGGGTTCGTCGAGCGGCGGCGGAGTTTTTGCGCAGGAGACCGGCCCGGTGTTCGGCGGCGGACCGGGCATGGGCGGAAGGCCGAGGCGCATGGGCGGACAGCCCGGCGGCGTCGGAAACGCCGGGGCCGTCTTGACGGAGACCACCGTCAACGCCAAGGAAGAGTCGGGCAACGAGTCGTTGGTCGAGCGGCTCGAGCGGCTTGAGCTGCCGCTGGCGAAGACCTCGCGTGACATCGAGGGCTATCTGTACTTTCAGATCAACCCCAAGAACAAGCTCAAGCACCTTGTTTTCTACTACGACGGCGCTCACGGCGAGCTTCAGATGCAGTGGAAAGACTGACTTTGGGGGCCCTCCCGCACCCGTCAAGGTTGTGAAATCGCACCAGGGATCTCGAACTATCGGCCTAGGTTCGATATGATGGTCGTTTGTCTTGAACGCCGCAGAGCTCCGGTCGGGCTGGCTCCGGCCTGGACGAGCCGATGAACCCGCTTCCAAGCATGGTGCGTAACTAGCCCCAGACATCAACCAACTCCTCGAACGCCGGCGAGCCGCAACGCACCGCTGAGGAAGGAACCCGCAACAGATGCCCGCTTTTCCCTTGATGCGACTGCTATACATCCTCGCCATCGTTCTGCTATCGGTCGCCGGCCTCGGCGCGCAAGAGCGCGAGCCCGAAGCTCCGCGGACGAAGCGGATAATCGTCCTCGCGCAGGCCGCTCAGCCGCAGCAGCCGTCGCCGTTTGAGGAGGTTCCCGAGGCCCGGCCGCAACAGGCGTCGCCGTTTGAGGAGCTTCCCGAGGCCGAGCCCGGCCAGACGACCTCGCCGTTTGACGACGTCAAGGACGCGCCGGCTCGCGAGGTTGGCGATTTTGTCGAGGAGGTTGAGTTCCGCGGCAACCGCCGCACGCCGCGCGAGGGTCTGATGGCCCGCATCTTCACCAAGAGGGGCGATCCGTACGACCCCAACGGTCTGCGCCGCGACTTTATGGTGCTGTGGAACAGCGGCTACTTCGACGACCTGCGCCTGGAGGTCGAGGACGGCGAGGCCGGCAAGCTCGTTCGCTTCGTGGTTGTTGAGCGCCGCATCGTCCGCACCATTCGTTACGAAGGCAACAAGTCCGCGACCGTCTCCGACATCCTCGAGCGCTTCAAGGAGCGCAACGTCGGTCTGACCGTGGAGAGCCGCTACGACCCGACCAAGGTGCAACTCGCCATCCTGGCGCTGCAAGAGCTGCTGGGCGAGCGCGGCCGGCAGTACGCCAAGATCGAGCCGCAGGTGCGCCAGATTCCGCCCTCGTCGGTCGAGATCGTCTTCAACATCGAAGAAGGCCCCAAGGTGAAGATGGGCAAGGTCGACTTCGACGGCAACACCGTGATGTCGGACCGCCAACTCCGCAACGCGATGAAGGCGCTCAAGTCGGTCGGCATCCCCAAGAGCCTGCTGTTTGAGTCCCTGTTCAAGAAGACCTACGACAGCCGCAAGCTCGAAGCCGACAAGGAGATGGTGCGCAACGAGTACCAGAAAAACGGCTACTTCCGCGCTTCGGTGCCGACGCACGACCTCGACATCCGTGACAAGGAAAGCCGCAAAATCTTCCCCATCCCGTTTGTCTTCACGAAGACGACCAAGAAGGCCGACGTGACGATGCACGTTGATGAAGGCCGCCAGTACGTGCTCGGGAGGCTGAGCTTTACCGACGTGGGGCTGTTCCGTACGCCGGAAGTGGTGCTGGGGCAGGTTTTCCAGATGCAGCCCGACGACGTCTTCGACGTGGAGAAGCTGCGCAAGGGCTTGGAAAACCTCAAGAAGCTCTACGGCGAGTTCGGCTACATCGACTTCGTCGGCGAGCCGTCGTTTGAGTTCCGCGACGCCGACGAGCCGGCCAAGATTGACTTGAACATGACCGTGGACGAAGGCAAGCAGTTCTTCGTGCGGCGCATCAACTTCTCGGGCAACAACACGACGCGCGACAAGGTCATCCGCCGCGAGATGTTGCTCGACGAAGGCGACATGTTCAACACCCGGCTGTGGGACCTCTCGATCTTGCGCTTGAACCAGTTGGGCTACTTCGAGCCGCTCAATGAAGAAGAATCCACCGACATCCGCCGTGACACCCGCAACGGCCTGGTGGACCTGACGCTCAACGTCAAGGAGCGCGGGCGCAACACGATCAACCTCAACGGCGGCGTGTCGGGCTTTGCGGGCAGCTTCGTGGGTTTCGGCTACTCGACCAACAACTTCCTGGGTCTGGGCGAGACGCTGTCGTTTGAGTCTCAGCTCGGCAGCCGCGAGCGAGTGCTGATGTTCGGCTTTACCGAGCCGTACCTGTTTGACCGTCCGATCCAGGCGGGCTTTACGGTCTTTACCCGGCGTTTCAGCTTCGATCAGGCGCGCGAGGCCTCCATCTTCTCCGGCCAGAATCTGATGCCGCTCTTTAACCAGTTGGGCGCCGACAACCTGATGAACTATCGCCAGTCGAGCTCCGGCTTTACGACTTTCGCCTCCAAACAGTTGCGCCGCAGCTTCGCGCGCGTGGGCGTCACCTACAGCTACTCCACCAGCGACATCACCACCTTCTCGGCGGCGGCCAACAACTTGTTTACGTTCTTGAACTTCGAGGGCGTGACCGGACCGAACTCGTTGGAAGGCATCGTCACCAGCGAGATCACGCCGAACTACTTCTACAATACCGTCGACCACCCGATCACGCCGACGCGCGGACGCAGCCTGTTCGCCAGCGTCGCCTTCGCCGGCATCGGCGGCAACACCAAGTTCATCCAGCCGACGGTCGAGGCGAAGTACTTCAAGCCGCACACCTCGCGGACGACGTTCGCCATGCGCGGCATGATTTCGACGCTGACCGGTTACGGCGACAGCGTGCCGCCGCCCTTTCGGCGCAACTTCATGGGCGGCGAGAATGACATCCGCGGTTTCCGGCTCTTCTCGGTCAGCCCGATGGCCTGGATCCCGGACACGACTGTCGTCCCCTTGCTCAACGACAACGGCGTGCCGCGCACGCAGGTCCGGGTCGTCGACGGCGTTGAGCAGGTCACACAGGCTACGACCAGCATTCCGATCTTTCGGTTGGTTTTCCCAGGCGGCGACACGCGGGCGGTGTACAACTTCGAATACCGCATCAAGCTGTTCGGACCAGCGACCCTCGCGCCGTTTTTTGACATCGGGTTCAATAAGATCCTATTCGGCAACCAGGTGCGGCTCAACACAGGGCGCGTCGAGGACCTCAATGACGAGTTCCCGCAGGCGAGCTTCCAGGAGCAAGTCGCCGTCATTGCCGCCACGCAGAAGATGCGTTCGTCAGCCGGCATTGAGCTGCAGGTGATGATGCCGGTCGTCAACGCGCCGTTCCGCTTCTATTGGGCCTACAACCCAAGCATTGTGAGCAGCGTCCTGCAGCCGCCCATCGTGGCGGATCGCTCGCTGTTTCCCAACAACCAGTCGTTTGTCAGCGGCGTCTCGCAGCACGGTTCCGCGTTGCCGTTCTTTGAGCGAAGGTCGATGTTCCGCTTTACCGTGAGCCGTACGTTCTAGAGAATACAGGCGCCCCGTTCCAGGTTCGACCTTTTGAGCTGCTGTGCTACACTCACCCATAGAACCGCACACTCCGCGTTTCGGAGGATTCTCCCTGATGAACAAGCTTGCCTTTCTGCGCGCGACGGCCATCGCGCTGACTCTTTCCTGCGTCCCGCTAGTGGCGCAGAACACTTCGATTGCGATCATCAACATCGAAGACGCCATCACGCGCACGGCCGAAGGTCAGCAATTGATCAAGAAGCTGCAAGAGCGCTACGAGCCCAAGTCCAAGGAGCTGGAGGCCATGCAGGGCGAGATCGGCAACCTGCGGGCCAAGCTCAACCAGGGCGCCAACACCATGAGCGACGACGCCAAGCGCGATCTGGTGCGTCAGATCCAGCAGAAAGAGCGCGACGCCCAGCGCGCCGTCGAGGATGCGCGCGGCGAGTTTAACCAAGCCCAGCAGGCGATCTTCAACGAGATTGGCGGCAAGCTGATGACCGTGATCGACAAGTTCGCCAAAGAAAAGGCCTTCGCCATTGTGCTCGACATCTCCTCGCCCCAGAGCCCGGTGCTCTACGCGGTGAACGAGGTGAACATCACTAACGACGTGATCGCGGCCTATGACGCCGGCGGCGCGGCGGCATCGCCCAGCGGCGATGCCGGCAAGCCGGCCCCGTAGGCGTGGCTTGATCTCAGAGGAATCCGAAAGGGCGCTCGGGGAACCGAGCGCCCTTTCGTGGTCATATGTGGCGCGCGGCTCCAGCCGAGCCGCGTCGTCGCTGATCGACGACGTTGTTTCCGACCCCGCGAAACGTCGGCCCGAACGCCAACCTTCCGAGCGCAAGCCAAAGGCCTCGACCTGGGGGTCGAGGCGGCAGGCGGTGCGCCTGCGCCACGGGCGCCGCCGCC
>CAYOPA010000123.1:0-12307 GCA_964405625.1 uncultured Bryobacterales bacterium | reverse complement strand
CGGGAAGCGACGAAGTTCATCGACCAATCGCGCCGCACCGGCAAGCCCTTCTTTGCCTACATCGCCACCAACGCGCCGCATGGTCCCATGTGGTCGCCGAAAGCCGCCGAGGCGCCCTATCGCGGCGTCGAAGGCCTGCGCGAGCCGGGATTTTTCGGCATGATCGCCAACTTCGACGAGAACATGGGACGGCTGCTTCGGTTCCTCAAGGAGAACGGCCTGGAACGGGACACCATCCTGATATTCACGACTGACAACGGCACGGCGGCGGGCGAGGGCGTCCACGACGCCGGGATGCGCGGCAAGAAGGGCAGTCCGTATGAGGGCGGACACCGCGTGCCGTTCTTCCTGCGCTGGCCCGGCGGGAGCTTGACCCAGCCGCGCGACATCGACACGTTGGCGGCGCATGTGGACGTGCTGCCGACACTGCTGGACTTTGTCGGTCTGGAGCGGCCGAAGGGATTGGAGCTGCATGGGCGGTCGCTGCGGCCCCTGCTGGAAGATCCGGCGGCGGAGTGGGCGCCCCGTGCATTGGTGACGGACTCGCAGCGGCTGGAGAAGCTGGTCAAGTACCGCCAGGCGGCGGTGATGACCGACGAGTGGCGGCTGGTCTATCCCGGCCAAGGCGACGACCCGGACGGGGTTGAGCTCTTCGACATCGCCAACGACCCGGGTCAAAAGAGCGATCTGGCGTCCCAAAAACCTGATGTGGTCGCCCGGCTCAAGGCCGACTACGAGACTTGGTGGAAGCAGGCGTCGCAGCGCGCCGATGAATTTGCGCGGATTGTCCTGGGCCATCGGGCGGAGAATCCCGTGCGATTGACCAGCCACGACTGGCACAGCGCCGGCTCGCTGGAGACATGGAACCAGCGCGGCATCCGGCAGGCGCCGGCCGTCAACGGCCATTGGACGGTCGAGGTCGAGCGGGCGGGCCGCTACCGGGTTGAGCTGCGGCGTTGGCCCGTGGAGGTCGACCTACCGATCACCGCGGCATACCAAGACGCGCATTTCAACCGCGAGGACGCCGCGGGCGTTGCGATTAGCGCCGTGGAGGCGCGGCTGGAGGTAGGAGACATCGCTGTTTCGACGCCCGTTCGCCCCAATGACAAGGCCGCCGTTTTCACGTTGAAGCTGCCCCAGGGCCCGGCAAACTTGAAGGCGACGTTCGTGGGCGGCGACGGGACCGAGCGCGGCGCCTACTACGTCTACGTCCACAAGCCGTAGCACTGCTAGCCCTGGAGGCCCGCCTCCAAGGGCAGGGCGAGCGGGGCCTCGACAAGAAAATCGAGGTCGCGCATTCTGGCGACGGCGTCGCTGACGGCGCTGCGCGCGGCCGGCTCGACGGTGATGACGAAGGGCAGGTCGTCCTTGGCGTCGCTGGGTTCCTGCAGGACCGCGTCCACGCTGATGCCCGCGGCGGCCAGAATGGCGGCGAGCTCGGCGATGATGCCGGGCCGGTCGCGGACGCGGAACCGGAGATAGTAAGGCCGGACCTGGTTGCCGACGTCGGCCGGCTCGCCTTGCTCCAATACGGAGTGGGCGAACGGCGAGACGCGCTCTGATCCGCCCATCAGCAGCTCGCGGGCTACAGCCATCAGGTCGCTGACGACGGCGACGCCGGTCGGCGTGGGGCCGGCGCCGCGACCGTAATAAAACGTGTCCGAGCCGTGCATGCCGCGCACCCAGATGGCGTTGTAGGAGCCCTTCACGTGCGCCAGAATCGCTTCCTTGGGCAGCAAGGCGGGCCGCACCGACAGGTACAGGCCGTGCTCGGTTTGCTCGGCGCCGGCGATCAGCCGGACGGTGTGGCGCAGGCGGGCGGCGTAGAGAAAATCCACGTCGCGGATGCGGCGGATGCCCTCGGTGGGAATGCTGTCGGGCTTGATTTCCACGCCAAAGGCCAGCGCGGTGAGCAAAGCCAGCTTGGAGCGAGCGTCGAAGCCGTCAATGTCGGCGGTCGGGTCAGCTTCAGCATAGCCGAGCTCCTGGGCTTCGGCGAGCACTGTCTCCAGTGAAGCGCCGCGGCGCTCCATCTCGGTCAGGATGTAGTTGCAGGTGCCATTGAGAATACCCAGCAGGCTCTCGATGCGGTCGCCGGCGATGCCTTCTCGCAGGACGGAGTGGATCGGAATGCCGCCGGCCACGCTGGCTTCCATCGCCAGCCGCACGCCCGCTTGGCGCGCCTTGGCCCAAATGGCGGCGCCGCGCACGGCCATCAGCTCCTTGTTGGCGGTGACGACGGACTTGCCCTGAGAGATCGCCGCGTCGATGATCTTTTCGGCGACATCGGTTCCGCCGACGAGCTCGGCGACGATATCCACCTCGGGACTCTCTGCGACCTCATGCCAGTCGGCCGTCCGGAAGGCGTCAGGGAAAGCGGCCAGGATCTCCGGCGGGTGGGCTTCGACCGAGCGCGAGCAGACGGCGCTGACGACGAGCTCGGCGCCGAGCTTGCGATTGATCAGCGGGAGGTTGTCGGCCAGGATGCGCAGCGCGCCCCCGCCCACGTTACCGAGCCCGATGATGCCGACGCGGATTCGAGGCATGCCCTATTATAGGGACGCTTGCAGGGCCTTCGGCTCGGCCTGCACCCGCCGGGGCTCCGCGCCCTCGCCGGGCGGATTGATCTCATCAAGCGGCTGGGCGGGCTGGACGGCTTCAAACGGCGTCAGGTCGGGTTCGGATTGGAAGGAGCCGGTCAACGGGTTGGCGGCGGCGTCAAGCTGCGTCATCGGGCGTAGCCCCAGGATCATGCCGATGGTCCGAACAACCGAGTGCGACGTATAAAACGTCGAATCGACCACGCCGCGGCGGACCCAGGGCGAAGCGACGAGCAGCACGGAGCGGTGCGAGTCGACGTGGTCGGCGCCATCCTGGGCGTCGTCGGAGACGATGACGACGGCGGTCTTTTCCCACATCGACGCCTTGCTGAGCTCTTCGACGAGGCGGCCCAAGGCCAGATCGTGCTCGGCGATCATCGCCTTGGGAGTCAAGGCCCCGGGGGCGCGGCCGGCGGTGTGGTCGTTGGGCAGGTGGACCAGCGCCAGCGACGGCGCCTGTCCGGCGGCGGCTCGGGGCAGGTAGTCGCTCAGAAATTGATCCACCCGGGCCGCGGAGGAGATTCGCAGGTCGAAGCCGGGGTAGTCGGCGTCGGTATGCTCGGCGAGGCCGGCGTCCGCAGGGAGGCCGTAATTGCGCACCGTCTTGCCGGCAGACAGGGCGTTGGTCCACAGGTAACCGGCCGGCGGCTGCGCGGCGGGCTCCTTGAGGACGAACGGGTCGAGGCTCAGGCGGCGGGCGTAGCGGGACGGCCAGAGCTTTTCGACGAAGTCGTTGGCGAAGGCGGCGGTGGTGTGAAAAAAGCCGTCGGCGCTGACGTCTCCGGCGGCGTAGAAGTTGTCAAAGAGGACGAATTCGCGGGCCAGCTTGCGGCGGTTGGGTGCGGCTTCCTCCCCGAAGACAACGAGCTCGGGATCTCCCTTGCCGCCGGGCAGGTCCCCGAAGAGCTGGTCGTAGGTGCGGTTTTCCGTGATGACGAGCACGACGTGCTGGATCGGCGAAGCGCCTGGTGTGAGCGGCGAGCCGGCGGGAAGCTGAGGATTTTCGGCGAAATCTTCGTCGTAGAGGATGTTTTCGGCCGCCCGCAGGGTGAGCGCGGAGAGCTGGTCGTCGGAGACTTTGGGGAGGATTCCCAGAGATCCGGTCTGCATGGCGGCGACGTAGTCCGCCGGACGCTCGCGGCGGGTGGGATCGGGGCCGTTGGGGTTGGGCCGGGAGCCGCCGCCCTTGCCGTTCAAGTAGAGCAGGCGGCCGTCCGGGTGCAGCGCCGCGGCGGTTGGGGCCCAGCCGGTTGGGATAGCGCCCAGCAGGCGGGAGCGCGCCTCGGAGATGTCGGCCAGAGCGACGAAGCTGTTACCCGAAGCGACGATGGCGAGCGTCTTGCCGTCCGGGCTGACGGCGAGCGCCGTGGGAGACGTACCGGCGGGAGAGGCCAGGGTCGGCCCCAGCGGGATGCGCTCCAGGGGGCGCGGGGTCTGGTTGGAGGTCAAACCGTAGACCCAAACGCTGTTGGTGTTGGAGCAGACGACGAAGAGCCGCGCCACGATCGGGGGACCTTCTTCCTCGGAGGTGTCGATGGCGCCGGGAACCAGGACGAAATCTCCCGGCAGCGGGCCGGTAGCGATCGAGTCGATGCGGCGACCGTCAGCCAGCGAATACAGGCCGAGCGAGGCGCCGCCCCAGTGGCTGATCCAGGCGGTCTTACCGTCAAGGCCGAGGCGCATGCGGTACGGCCGGGCGCCGGTGCGGAACGACGACAGCCGGATGCCGGTCTTGGCGTTGAGGACGCTGACGGAGTTGCCAAAGACGTTGGCGGCGTAGATCAGGCCCTCGTCGGGGGAGAGCAGCACGTCGCCGATGAAGTCGCGGTTGCGGCGTTGGCCGACGACCGGGTGCTCCTTGGCAAGTCGCGGCTCGTCGCCTTCCAAGCTCACCTCCAAGACCGAGGCGCGGGCGCCACCGCCGACGAAGAGCTTGGTTCCGGAGCGATTGGGCGTCAGGCCCAGCCAGGCGTCGGGCAGCGGCAGGCGGCTGACGACGGTTTCGCGCTCCAGGTCGATGACGCGAAGGGCGGGCGGCTGGAAACCGGCCTCAAGGACGTAGGCGCGTTTGCCGTCCGAGGAGAGCTCCAGGGACATCGGCAGCGTGCCGAGATCAAGCTGCTTGCCCGCCGGGGTGATGGGCCAGCCGTTGGGCAAGATGGCCGCGCCGTCGGGCAGTCGGCCGGCCGTTTGTTGGGCGGCGGCCGTGGTGAGCGCTAGGAAGGTCAGGGCGGCGCCGATTGCGCGCATACTTCCCCGAGTCTAGCGGGCTGCTGCGGCCGAGGGGCTCAGCAGGTGGCGGATCTCCTGGAAGATCGCCCGCGTGGCGGTGGAGCGATTGAGGGTATAGAAGTGCAGCCCGGCGACGTTGTTGGCCAGCAGGTCTTCGCACTGGCGGGCGGAGTGGGCCATGCCGATCTGCGCCACGGCTTCGCCGTCGTCCTCCACGGCCTCGATTTTGGCGAGCAGCCCAGGCGGCAACGCGGCCCCGCACATGTCGGCGAACCGCTTGATCTGCTTGACGTTGCGGATGGGCATGATGCCGGCGACAATCGGCAGGTTGATGCCCGCGGCCGTGCAGCGGTCGCGAAAACGGTAGAAGTCGGCGTTGTCGAAGAAGAGCTGAGTGATGAGGAAATCGACGCCGGCGTCGACTTTGCGCTTGAGGTTGTCGAGGTCCCGGTCGGGGTCGGCCGCCTCAGGATGTTTTTCCGGGTAGCAGGCGCCGGCCAGGCAAAATGGGTAGGCCGAGCGAACGAACTCGACGAGCTCGCTGGCGTAGGCGAATCCGCCCTCGACGGGCTTGAACTCGGATTGGCCCTTGGGCGGGTCGCCCCGCAAGGGCAGGACGTTCTCCGTGCCGCCGGAGCGTAGGTCGTCCAGGATCTCCGCGATCTCCTCGCGCGTGGAGCCGACGCAGGTGAGGTGGGCCATCGGCTCGATGCCGATTTCGGCCTTGATGCGCTTGACCAGATCGACCGTCTTGCGGCGGGTGGAGCCGCCGGCGCCATAGGTCACCGAGACGTAGTCGGGCGCCAGGGGCTGCAGCGCCTTGATGGTGTGGAAGAGGTCGTGAAAGCCCTCGTCGCTGTTCGGCGGGAAGAACTCGAACGAGACGGTGGGTTTTCCCGTACGGAGGATGTCGCAGATCTTCATCGCCGCAAATCCCAGGCTAGCAGAGCGATCGGCGAGTGCAAGGGCTTTTGGCGCCGGAGGCGCGCCGGGCTCGCGGGCTACAATCGAAAATCATGGCCATCCAAACCACCGTCGTCGGCTCCTATCCCATCCCTCGATGGCTCTACGGCGATTCTTCGAAGACCACGCTGCGCGATGCGATCTCGGTTGTGCTCAAGACACAGGAGCTTGCCGGGATTGACCTGGTCGCCGACGGCGAGCTCAACCGCTTTGACCCGTCGCATCCCGAGACTAACGGGATGATTGATTACTTTGTCAGCAAGTTTTCCGGGGTCAAGACGCGTTATTCGGTGAGCGATTTGGACGCCTTTCGGGCCGAGGCGGGCATGACGTTCCGCGCCGCGCCGGCCGGAGTTGTGGTGGATGCGATCGGCGAGGGCGTGCTGAATCTGCCGGCCGACTACGAATTTACCCGGGCCCTGACGACTAAGCCGCTTAAGTTCACTTGCACCGGTCCGCACATGTTGGCCAAGACCTTGACCGACCGGCACTACGGCGGCTTCGACAAGGTCTGCATGGCCATCGCCGAGGTGCTGCGCGACCAGTTGGCGCGGATTCCGGCCGATGTGGTGCAAATTGACGAGGCCAACATCTCCGGTCACCCCGAGGACGCTGATTGGGCCGCCGAAGCGCTCAACGTTGTGCTCAGCGGCATCAAGACGACGCGCGGCTGCCACGTCTGCTTCGGCAACTATGGCGGTCAGTCGATCCAGAAAGGTTTTTGGAAGAGCCTGATGCCGTTCCTCAACAAGCTGCACGTGGACCACTACATGCTCGAGTTTGCGCGCCGCGGATACGAAGAGCTGGAGCATTTCAAGGAGCTGAACCCGAAAATCGGCATGGCCCTGAGCGTGATCGACATCAAGGACAACGAGGTGGAGTCGGCGGATCTGATCGCGAATCGGATCGAGTCGGCGGCCGTGACGCTGGGCGAGGAGCGCATCCACTACATCAACCCCGACTGCGGTTTCTGGATGCTGTCGCGCAGCGTGGCGGACCGCAAAATGCAAGCTCTGGCCGCGGGCCGCGACCTGTTCCACGGTCGCCACCAGAGCGCGCGGCAGCCGATGGACCTGTAGGGCGCGAAACCGATGAGCGCGATCACCAAAGCGGTTACACTGGCGGCCGGTCGGGGCACGCGCATGGGCGAGCTGACCGAAGACTGCCCCAAGCCGATGCTGCCGTTGGACGGACGGCCCATGCTGGCGCACCAGATCGAGCGCCTGGAGGCTGCCGGCATTCGCGAAGTCCTGGTGGTGGTGGGCTACAAGGCCCACATGGTCAGCGACTATTTCGCCCAACATCCGCCGACGCTGGCCAAGCTCAGTTACGTCGCCCAGGAGAGGCAGGACGGCACCGGCAGCGCGGCCAAGCTGGCGCGGGAGTTTGCCGCCGGCGAGCCGTTCCTGATGGTCTATGGCGACAACCTCGTCGAGCCGTCGCTCTATCGCGGCATGCTGGAGCAGGCGGCTTCGGCGGAAATGGTCATCGCCGTCAAGCGCGTTGACGACCCATACCAGGGCGGGGCGGTCTACGTGGAAGGCGATCGGGTGGTGAAGATCGTCGAGAAGGCTCCAAAGGGGACATCGACGACGAATTGGATCAACGGCGGCGTCTACGTGTTCAAGCCGTCGATTTTTCCCGAGCTCGATAAGCTGCGGCTATCGCCGCGCGGCGAGTACGAGCTGACCGACGCCGTACACGCCATGGTGGAGTCCGGGCGTCGCGTTGCGTGGCGTCCGATTGAAGGCTTTTGGCGCGATGTGGGCCGGCCGGAGGACCTTTCGTCCGCCGCGGAATTTGTCCGGTCCGAGACCTCGCCGGGAGCGCCGTCCGACCAGGCCGACGAGTAGCCTCGCTGTCTCCTTCCGGTCACGCCCGCCGGATTCCATGTTAAGGTGCGAGTCGAATGATGGCCGACTCGGCGAGGCGGGAGACGTTGCTCTCCTGGCTGGCCCTACAACTGGTCCCGGGTCTGGGGCCCCGCAATGCGATCCGGCTGGTGGAGGTGTTTGGTTTTCCTGAAAGGGTGTTTCATTCCTCGCTGAGCGAGATCCAGACGGCGCTGCCGAAGCTGCGCAAGGCGACGGCCGAGGCGATCCACTCGGGACTGTCGTTTGAGGACGCCGCCGACTCTCTGCGGTTGGCTGAAGGCAAGGGCGTGGAGATCATCCCCTTTCGGGATCCGAGATATCCGCGGCGGCTGAAGGAGATTTATGATCCGCCCCTGCTGCTGTATGCGCGGGGCCGGACGGAGTTGCTGGACCGGCCGATGGTGGCGATGGTGGGTACGCGCCGGCCGACGGCGTACGGCAAGGCGGTGGCCGAGAAGTTGGGCAAGGAGATGGCGAAAGTGGGATTGACGCATGTGAGCGGAATGGCGAGAGGCGTGGACGCCTGCTCGCACCGCGGCGTGCTTGCGACCGGAGGCGATACGATCGCCGTGCTGGGAACGGGCGTGGACCATCCCTACCCGCGTGAGAACACGAAGTTGTATGAGGAGATTTGCGTCGAAGGGCTGGTGATCTCGGAGTGCCCGATGGGGACGACGCCTCGGCCGGAGAATTTTCCGGTCCGCAACCGAATCATCAGCGGCATGTCGCTGGGCGTGCTGGTGGTGGAGGGTGCGCAATACAGCGGGTCGTTAATCACGGCGCGGCTGGCGCTGGACTTCGGCCGCGAGGTTTTCGCGGTGCCGGGCAACATCGTGTCGCCGCAGAGCTGGGGGCCGAATCTACTGATCAAGGACGGCGCGAAGTTGGTGCAAGAGATCAGCGACGTGCTCGAAGAGCTGCCTGACGAGGGTCGGCTGGAACTGGGGTGGGAGAAGCCCGAGCAAGAGGGGGCGGAAGGCGAAGGCGCGGGGTTGTTGGCCGGGGCGAGCGGGCCGGCGAAGCGGGTCTATCGGCTGCTGCGGATCGATCAGGCCTTGCATATCGACGACCTCATTCGAGAGTGTGAGGGGGCGGCCCCGTCGGAAACCCTGGCCGCGCTCAGCGAGCTTGAGCTCTACGGAGCGATCAAGCAACTGCCGGGCAAACATTTTGTGAGAGCGTGGGCCTGAACGAAATCAGGACCCCGCAACGGACGATAAACAACTATGGCTAAGGCTGCGGATTCTCAGGCGCTGGTGATTGTCGAGTCGCCCACGAAGGCGCGAACGATCGAAAAGTACCTGGGCAAGGGCTACACCGTCAAAGCCTCGAACGGGCATATACGGGATCTGCCGACGAGTCAGTCCGAGGTGCCCAAGGAGTACAAGAAAGCTCCGTGGAAGGACATCGGGGTGGACGTGGAGCGCGATTTCTGGCCGCTCTACGTGATCCCCGAAAGCAAGAAACAGCACGTCAAGGACCTCAAGAAGCTGGTCAAGGCCGCGGACGAAATCTTCCTCGCGACGGACGAAGATCGCGAAGGGGAGTCGATCAGTTGGCACCTGCTGGAGACGCTTCAGCCCAAAATCCCGGTCAAGCGGCTGGTCTTTCACGAGATCACCAAGGCGGCTATCCAGAAGGCTCTGGAGTCGCCGCGCGAGATCGACATGGCGTTGGTGGAGGCGCAGGAGACGCGCCGCATCGTGGACCGGCTCTACGGCTACCGCGTCAGCCCGCTGCTGTGGAAGAAGATGGCCAGGGGCTTGAGCGCCGGCCGCGTGCAGAGCGTCGCGATCCGGCTGCTGGTGGAGCGAGAGCGGGAGCGGATTCGGTTCAAGAAAGCCGAGTTCTGGGGCCTGCGGGCGCGTTTTGCCAAGCAGAACGATCCCGCGGCGGTGTTCGACGCCGAGCTGACCCACGTGGGCGAGCAGCGCGTGGCGGTGAGCCGTGATTTTGAGCCCGACACCGGCAAGCTCAAATCGCCCGACGGCGCCCTGATTCTTGGCGCCGAGCAGGCCAAGGCGCTCCACGCCGAGACGCTGGCGCGGCAGGCGATCGTCGAAAGCGTCGAGGAGACGCCCTACAAACGTTCGCCGCCGGCGCCTTACGTGACGAGCACACTACAACAGGACGCCAACGCCAAGCTCAGGATGGCGGCTCGGCGCACGATGCAGATCGCGCAGCAGCTTTACGAAAACGGCTTCATCACCTACATGCGCACGGACTCGACGACTTTGTCGGACGAGGCGCTGGCGGCCTCGCGGCGCTACGTGAGCGAGCAGTTCGGTCCGGAGTACCTGCCGCCCAAGCCGCGGCTGTACCGCACAAAGGTAAAGAACGCGCAGGAAGCGCACGAAGCGATCCGCCCTGCCGGCGAGTCGTTTACGCCTCCTGAAGTCGTGGCCAAGGCGTTGGGCGCCGAGGCCGAGCGGGTTTACAAGCTCATCTTCCGGCGTACCCTGGCCAGTCAGATGCTGGACGCTCGCGGCACGAATATCGCTGTAAGCGTGCGCAGCGGACGGGCGTTGTTCCGCGCCACCGGCAAGACGGTGGAGTTCGCCGGCTTCCTGCGCGCCTACTCCGTCGGCGAGGACCCTGAGGCCGAGCCGGGCGGCCAAGAGAAGCTGCTTCCCAAGCTGGCCGCCGAGGAGCCGGTCAGAACGGCGGAAGCCGAGGCGCTGGAGCGCTCGACGCAGCCCCCGCAGCGCTACACCGAGGGCAGCCTGATCCGGGAGCTCGAACGGCTCGGCATCGGCAGGCCCTCGACCTGGGCGACGATCGTCGACCTGGTGTTGCAGCGCTCCTACGCCTTCAAGAAGGGCACGGCGCTGGCGCCGACCTTCACGGCCATGGCCGTGGTGGCGCTGCTGGAGGAGCACTTCAAGAATCTGTGCGACTACGCCTTCACGGCGCGCCTGGAGGACGACCTCGACGCTATCTCCCGCGGCGAGGCCGATCGCAACGAGTACTTGCGGCGGTTCTACTTCGGCGAGAACGAAGACGGTCTGAACGCGTTGGTGGAAAAGGGCGAGATTTCCATCGACCCGCGGCAGGTTTGTGGCGTTCCGCTGGGGAATTCCCTCGACGGGCTGCCGGTGGAGGTGCGGATCGGTCGCTATGGGCCTTTCCTGGCGGCTGGCGAGACGCGCGCCAGTCTGAGCGACGAAATGCCACCGGACGAGCTGACCGTCGAGGTCGCCATGGAGATGCTGGAAAAGGCGGCGCAGGGGCCGCAATCGCTGGGAACCGATCCTGTCACCGCGCAGCCGGTTTACCTGAAGAACGGCCGCTTTGGCCCGTATGTGCAGTTGGGCGACGGCGGCGATGACGAGAAGCCGAAGATGGCGTCCCTGCTGGCTGGCATGGAGCCCGGGGAGCTGACCCTGGACGTGGCGTTGGAGCTGCTGGCGCTGCCGCGAGAGCTCGGCGGCCATCCCGAGGACGGCAAGCCCGTGGTCGCGGCGAACGGGCGCTTTGGACCCTATGTGAAATGGGGCGAGGAAATACGCTCCATCCCGCCTGAACAGGCTTCGCCGTTGACAATCAGCTTGGAGCAGGCGGCGGAGCTGCTCAAGCAGCCCAAGGGCCGGCGGCAGGCGCAGAAGGCCCAGCCGCTGCGCGAGCTGGGGGCGCACCCGGTCAGCGGGAAGCCGCTGAAAGTGCTGTCGGGCCGTTTTGGGCCCTACGTGACGGACGGCGAGATCAACGCGTCCTTGGCCAAGGGGCAACTGCCCGAGGATCTGACGATGGATGCCGCCGTGACGCTGCTGGAAGCGCGGGCGATCCGTATGGCGGAAGGTGGCGGAGTACGGCGCGGCGGCCGCAAGAAAGCGGCCAAAAAGGCCGTCCGCAAGGCGTCCCGGAAAAAAATAACGAAAAAGGCAAAATAACGCTTGCCAGCACTGAGGGGCGGTGCTATTCTGATCTGGTCGGCGCGGAAACGAAACCAAGCCGGATGCAGTCAAAGCAAAAAAAGTTAAAAACGCGCTTGCCTTGACCAAGAAGATGGTGATACCATCGTGAATGTGCCGCTGAGCGGGCGACTGCCAAAGCGAGCCATTTAAGAGCCGGAAGCCAGCCGCTTCCGAAACACAAGCATCGGGATCACGTGCGACCCTGGGAAAAGCAGGGGCCGGGATCATGCGGCTCGAAACAAGTTTTGTTGCAACGGGGACGCCCTAGGGCGGACGATCCGGCGCGACGCTGGTCTTTGAAAGTTTGGTTGGACGCGCAGACAATGACTCGTCATTCCGAGTTCGGTCGGCGACCAAATGTCTCGAGAATTCGTCGGGTGCGGCCTTCGGGCGGCCCGGCAGTAAAAAATACCTCGAGAGTTTGATCCCGGCTCAGAATCAACGCTGGCGGCGCGCTTAACACATGCAAGTCGAACGAGAGTATTCCTTCGGGGATGCTCTAGTGGCGAACGGGTGAGTAACACGTGGGTTACCTGCCCTTGAGTGGGGAATAACTCCGGGAAACTGGAGCTAATACCGCATATCACCTCCGGGTGAAAGGCTTCGGCCGCTCAAGGATGGGCCCGCGGTCGATTAGCTAGTTGGTGGGGTAATGGCCTACCAAGGCACCGATCGATAGCCGGCCTGAGAGGGCACACGGCCACACTGGCACTGAGACACGGGC
>CAYOPA010000122.1:0-12384 GCA_964405625.1 uncultured Bryobacterales bacterium | reverse complement strand
GGCCAGCGCCCCACCAGCCGCACCGGCTGCGTGTGGGCCATGCGGATCGTGGAGTTGTTCTCGGAGAACACCCGCGCCGCCTGAGCGTCACAAATTTGTCGCGCACCCCGGGGCCCTTTTGAGCGTCGTCTCAGTGGCCACGTGCTTGGTGTCTGTCGGTCGGGTGACGGGCCGAAGTGGCGGCCCCGTCTGGCGACGCCCGATCTCCGGTCGTTCGGTCGGCACATTCCGGCTCGTCCAGCGCGGCCAATGGCGCTGTGCGCGGTTTTCCCTGCACGTTCGCCCTTCCCGCTGCGTCATCCTGGATAGACGCAGCATGGCAGCGCCTGACCAGATCATCATTTCGCCGGAGATGGAGGCCGAGCACGCCCGCGAGCTCGCCGCTCGGTATCGCTATGAGTTCGTCGAGCTCAACCGCGCCCACATCGACTCCAACCTCTTCCGCTCGATCCCCGTCGAGCTGATGTTTCGGCGCAACTTCGTGCCTTTGGCCGAGCGTGACGGCTCGCTCGAAATCGCCATCGCCGACCCCTCCAACCTGCCGGCGCTGGACGAGGTTTCCGCGCTGTTGGGCAAGAAGCTGCGCATCAAGGTCGCCACGCTTTCTCAGATCACCGACCTGCTCAAGAAGACCGAGCAGTCCCAGCGCGTGCTCGAAGAGGTGACCGAGGGCTTCGTGCTCGACGTGGTCCGCGACGACGACTCCGACGAGACGCTCTCGATCGAAAAGCTCACCGGCGGCGACGACATTTCGCCCGTCATCAAGCTCGTCGACACCACCATCTTCAACGCCCTCGAACGCCGCGCTTCGGACATCCACATTGAGACGCGCAACGCCGAGGTCGCCATCAAGTACCGCATCGACGGCGTGCTGCACTACGCCATGCCGCCGATCTCGAAGGACTGGCACGAGACGATCCTGTCGCGCATCAAGGTGATGTCCGAGCTCGACATTGCCGAGCGCCGCGTGCCTCAGGACGGCCGTTTCCGGGTGCGCTACAAGGGGCGTCAGATCGACTTTCGCGTCTCGATCATGCCGACGGTCCATGGCGAGGACGCCGTGCTGCGCGTGCTCGACAAGGAGTCGATGAGCGAGAATTTTAAGACGCTCTCGCTGAAGGTGGTGGGGTTCTCGGAAGGTGACGAGCGGCGGTTTTCGCGCTATATCCGCGAGCCCTATGGCATGGTACTGGTGACCGGTCCGACCGGCTCGGGCAAGACGACCACGCTCTATTCGGCGCTGTCGGAGATCAAGACCGACGAGGATAAGATCATCACGATCGAGGATCCGGTGGAGTATCAGCTCCACGGCATCACGCAGATCCCGGTGAATGAGAAGAAGGGCCTGACCTTCGCCCGCGGGCTGCGCTCGATCCTGCGGCACGACCCCGACAAGATCATGGTCGGCGAGATCCGCGACACCGAGACGGCACAGATTGCCATCCAGTCGGCGCTGACGGGCCACTTGGTTTTCACCACGGTCCACGCCAACAACGTGGTGGACGTGCTGGGGCGTTTTTTGAACATGGGCGTGGAGGCGTACAACTTCGTCTCGGCCCTGAACTGCATCCTGGCGCAGCGGCTGGTGCGGGTGATCTGTCCACACTGCACCCGCCAGGTGCGGCACGACCGCACGCTGTTGGAAGAGTCGCAACTTGATTTGGACCAGTGGGGCAACTTTTTGTTTTCCGAGGGCGAGGGCTGCATTGAGTGCTCGGGCACGGGCTTTCGAGGCCGCAGCGCGATCCACGAGCTGCTGGACATGAGCGACCGCATCCGCGAGCTGATCCTGGAGCGGCGGCCATCGTCGGAGATCATGCGCGCGGCCCGCGAGCAGGGCATGACGACGCTGCGGGAGTCGGCGATCGAGCGGGTGCGTGATGGAGTGACGACTTTGAAGGAGATTAATAAGGTGACGTTTATTGAGTAGGTCGTGAACCGTGAGCCGTGAACCGTATGCCGTGAGCCGGGGGGAATCTGCGTGTTGGTGAAATCGTTTCGGGACTCGGATGCTTGGCGGATGGCTCATGAGCTTACGTTGCGGGTCTACCAGGAAACACGGAGTTTCCCGCGCGAGGAGCTTTTCGGCGTAACGAGTCAACTTCGCCGGGCTGCGAGCTCAATCGCAGCTAACGTGGCGGAAGGATATGGCCGTCACTCGAAAGCTGAGCTCAAGCGTTTCTGTCGAATCGCAAACGGTTCACTGCATGAAACTGAGTATTTCTTGCTCCTGGCGACTATCTCGGGTACTTAGAACACAAGACCATGAATGAGCGCACGGAGATGACTAGACGAAAGGGACAACTTCTGGGAGGGATCGAACCCAGCCTCCGCTAGTCCCACCACGGTTCACGGTTCACGGACATGGCTACACCCCTCATCTCCGACCCTCCTCCGCTCATCGTCTTTGAATTCGACGAGAGCGGAGTCACGGCTGTCCGGCGGGATTCGCGCACGCTCGACGTGGTGGGCAAGGCTGAGCGCGTCTTCGCGCCGGGGACGCTCGACGTATCGGCGGCGCATCCTAACATTCGCGACATCGACGCGGTCGAACAGGCCGTCGAAGAGCTGCTCGTTGAGCTCGGCCCGCTGCCGCGTCCCGAGGCCGCCATCATTCTGCCGGACGGCGCTTCGCGGTTGACGTTGCTGGACTTCACCGATCTGCCCGGCAAGGCCGAGGAGCGGCTCGCCTTGCTGCGGTTTCGCCTGCTCAAGTCCGTGCCGTTTGACATTGAATCCGCGCGCATCGCCTACCACGTGGACAAGAACGCCGCCGGGCGGCGCGTCTTTGTGCAGGCGCTCAGCGAGGAGACGGTCCGGCAGTACGAGCGCGTGCTGGAGCGCTTTGACCTATGGCCCGGCTACGTCGGCGGCTCCACCGTAAACACGCTGAACCTGCTTGCGCCCGACAGCATGACGCTGCTGGCCAAGCTCTCCGACCGAACGCTGACCATGGCGGCGGTCGACGGCGGCAAGTTGCTGATGATCCGTACGGTTGAGACGACGCTGAGCGCGAGCGACGACGAGCATCGGGCGCTGCGAGACCTGATTTCGGACCTCTACCCCACGCTCGTGTTTGTCGCCGACTCGCTGGGCGCTCCCGCCGACCACATCACCATGGCCGGTTTCGGCGACCTGTTGGAACCCGCGTTGCGCGAGCTGCCGGGCGAGCTGGGGTGCAGGCTCGAGCCGCTGCGCTCGCCTGAAGGCCTCGTCGGTCCGCGCGAGGCGGGCTTATGGGGCTACCTCAGCCACGGAGGCCGGACCTGATGCGCATGGAGATGAATCTCGCCAGCGAGCCTTTCGGGCGTTCCAGGCTGTTCTGGCTCGCGAGCGGCTTGGCGGCCGCGGGGCTGTTGGCCGCGGCGGTGATGCTTGGATCGGCGGTCGCGGGGAACCGCGGGATTCCGCCGGAGATGCTCGAAACGCAACAACGTCTGCAAGCGCGGATCCAAGAGCTGGCGACCGAAGAAGCCCAATTGCGCGCCGAGCTCGGCGACCCGGGCACGGTGGATATTTACGACCGCTCGCACTTCCTCAACCAGCTCCTCACGCGCAAGGGGGTCTCATGGACGCGGACGTTCGAGGACATCGAGCAGGTTCTGCCGCCGCGCGTGCTGATGATGCAAATCCGTCCCGAGGTGACCTACGAGAACGACGTGCAACTTGAGATGCAGGTCGGGGCCGAAACCTGGGACGACTTTATCGAGTTTGTCAGCTCGCTGGAGGGCTCGGAGAAGTTCGGCCCGCCGAACGTGCGCGGCTACAGCCCGCCCAACGAGAACGAGCCGTATTTCCGATTTCAACTGACGGTGAAGTATGCCCAGCGACTCTGACAACAAGCCGCGCGTGGGCGGCGGCTGGCTGCGCAAGATACCTCGTGAACGCGTGCTGATCGGACTGGGCGCGGTGGCTTTGGCCGAGCTGCTGTTCTGGTTTGTCGCCGTGCGGCCGCTGTCGGACCGCGAGCTCGAGCAACAGGCGCTGCTCACCACGCTCGCCCTACAGGTGGAGCAGCGGCAGGAGTCGTTGGAACGATTGCGCGCGGCGGGCGAACGTGTCGATGGCGCTCGCGACAACGGCGACTTGCTCCTTGCGGAGCTGACATTTGATCGCCGGACAACTTTTTCCGAGCTGCTCACCGAGCTGGGACGCGCGGCCAAGGAGGCCGGCGTGGAGGTCCGCGAAACCAGCTACAACAGCGACACCATCGACGGCAATGAGCAGTACGGCATGGTTTCGATCAACGCCAATTTCCGCGGTCAGTACGAGGACTTGGTGAAGTTCTTGAACCTGTTGGACCGCTCGCGGAAATTTCTGATTATTGAACGCCTCGGCGCCGCGCCTCGCGAAGAGGGCGGATTGCAGATTACGATGCGCGTGGACGCATTCGTTCGGGACCTATGAAGCTCGGCACGGAAGACAAGAAGAAGACGTTCTTGGCGGCGGGCTTGACGGCCGTGGCGCTGGGGACTGTCTATTTCCAACTGTTTAGCGAAGATCCGCAAGCAGGGCGGCGCGCTTCCAGCGCTGCGAGAGCGACGGCGCCGCAGTCGGCGATCCCGGCGCAGCCGCGCCCGGCGCGCGGCGTGGCGGCTGTAGCCAACACCACCACGACAGCGCGCCGCCGGACGACCGCGCGGCGGGCGGCGGGAGGCGCCTTCGAGCCCATCTGGCGCCGCTCGCACGAAGACGAGACGTTTGACGCGCTTGCCGAGGACCCCTCGTTGGCCACCGAGCGCTTGGCCGCGGTGCGCGGCGTAACCTTCGACGGCGTGGAGCGCAACATCTTTCGCTTCGGCGAGCGCAAGCGTGTCGTGGAGGCGCCGACGGCGGCGACCGCCAACGAGGCGCAGCGCCGCCAGGATGAATTCGCCGCCCGCGCGCAACAAGCCGCCGCCGCACAGCCCAAGGCTGAACCGGCCCGCGCCGGCGCCCCGCGGTTGACCTGGAAGTACTTTGGCTATGCGAGCCCCGCGGGCGATGACCGTCGCCGGGCGTTCCTGCTCGATGGCGACGAGGTGCTGATCGGCTCCGCGGGCGACGTCTTGATGGGGCGCTATAAACTGGTACGCATCGGGCTCGCTGCCGTCGTCATAGAAGATATGCAGTTTAATGAGGAGCAGTCGTTGGCCATCACGGCGCCGAAGTAATGCGTACCGATCGACAGTCGAGGCGGGGAAGCGGACGCGAAGGCTACGCGCTGATCATGGTCCTGTTCGGCGCGGCGGTCGCGGCCGTGATGCTGGCGCGCGCCCTGCCGCGCGACGCCATGAGCGCCCAGCGCGTCCGCGAGGAGCGCCTCATTCACCATGGCAAGGAGTACTCGCGCGCCATTAAGCTCTACTTTCGCGAGCACAAGAAGTACCCCAAGAAGATTGAGGACCTGGAAAAAACCGACCGCGTGCGCTACCTGCGCCGCCGCTACAAGGACCCGATCACCGGTGAGGACGAGTGGCGGTTGATCCACATGGGAACCGACGGCCGCTTCAAGGACTCCTTGCTATACGACCTGGAGGACGAAGAGGGCGAAGGCGGCGCCGATGGCGTGGGCGGTCGGCCGTCGAGATTTGGCGGCAATCGCGCGCGCGCATCCGGACGGAATCCAATGCAGGCCGGCGGAGCGGCGATGACGGCCTTCGACGGCGGGGCCCGCGCCTTGCAAGAACGCGACTCAGCGGCGCCGGACAATCCCTTTGACCGCAGCTCACAGGGTCCTTACGGCGGCCTCTTCCCCGGCCAGGAGTCGCCGGCGGGAGAGGAGCCGGCCGTTGGCCCTGACGGGCAGCCCCTGCCGCCCGATTACAGCCGCGTCCGGCCGGGCGAGGTGCCGTTTGACGCTGGGCAGCTTCCTCCGGAGCAGATGGCCAACCAGCAGGCGATGCAGGCCGCCGCCCAGACGCCACGGGGCGCATTTGGCGGTCGGCGCGACGCCCGTCAGAACCCCTTTGCCGCGGCGGCGGGACAGGCGCAGCCCCAGACGCCGCAGATGGGCTTCGGGGCGGCGGGCGGGGTGCCGCCCCAGGCCGCCGATGTGATCCAGCGGCTGCTGACGACGCCGCGTCCGGGCGGGCTGGCGGGGTTGCGCGGCGGGCAGAACCCGATGCAGGGTATGCAGGGTCAGCAAGGAATGGCGCAATTTGAGGAAGGCATCGCGGGGGTGGCGTCGAAGTCGGTTTCCAAAGGCGTGAAGGTGTTCCAGGGCGAAGAGACCTTCAACCTCTGGGAGTTCGTCTACGACTATCGCAAGGACGAGCAGATGGCCGGCGTGATGGCGGGCATGGCGCCGGGCGGCGCCGGGACGATGCCCCAAGGCCAGCCCGGCGTGAGCTCGGACGGAACACTGGGCGGCGCCCCAGGGATGCCAGGGATACCAGGGATGCCGAGCGTTCCCGGCGGCTCGGGAGTCCCGGCTGGATTCGGGGGCGCGCAGCCGGGCGGCGCGCCCATGGGCGGTCCGGTCGATCCGGGCGCCAGCGGCTTCGGCAATCCGGCCTCCGGCCCGCCCATCACGCCGCCGGCGGGCGGAGTGGGGACGCGGCCGATGCAGCGGCCCCTGCGCGGCACGGGCGGCGCGGGCGAACCTGGCGTGGTACCAGCGCTGCCGGGCCAGCAACTCACGGAACCGAACGCTCAGCAGGAACAGCTCATCCAGCAGATGTTGCAACAACAGCAGCAACAGCCACAGCCGTAGGGGCCGAGCGGAAGCTCGCCCCTACGCCGTACGAAGTTCCGGATTCAACTGGTTTTGGGCGGGCTCCCGCCCGCCCCTACGATGAAAGCCCCTGCGAGAAGCGAGCTGTTTTGGCCCACATCGTCTCAAGCTGGTCGGTCAGTGCATGGCCGGAATTTAGCAGCTCCAGCGTGACATTCTCTCGTCCACGGGCAAACTCGATCGAGAGCCGTGGATCGACCACGTCGTCCCGCAAGCCATGAAACACCAGCGTCGGCTGCGACATCCGCGGAATGTCGTCGTGCCACTGGGCGTCCTCGTAAAGCTGCCAGCCGACTGGCTCCAAGCCACCGGTGGCGTAATTATCCACCAGCATCGAGCCCTCTCGGCGCCACTCTTCGAGCCGCGCCGCTCCCAGTCGCTCGGCCCATCGCGCCGGAAAGCCGAACGCCGGCGCCATCAGCACCAACGCCGGAATCCTCTCCGGCCTGGCGGCGGCATACAGGGCGGCCACGTAGCCGCCCATGCTGGAGCCGATCAGCAGCCGAGGCGGCCGGCCTTCCGTCAGCCGGTCCACCAGCTTGAGCTGCCGCGTGATCGTCAAACCGAAAAAGTCGTTCTCGTTGAGGTCGGGCATGGCCGTTTCGGCGCCGATCTGTGCAAACTGGTTGGCGAAGAAGCGACCTTTTTGCGACTGCGGCCCCGAAGCGAAGCCGTGTAGGTAGAGAATGTCAGCCAAGCTCCAATTCTATCGACCGATCGTCCTTTCTCGATATGCCCGAAGCGCTCGTTAAACTCTGGAACACCGTCCGCTACTTGAAGCTGCTGTACCCGCTGCTCTTGGTCGGAGCGCTGGCGGGAGCGCTGCGCCTGCCTGCGCGACGTGGCCGCACGTTCGTTGTGTTGGCTCTCAGCGGCTTGCTCGCCCTGTCCTGGCTACCGGTCTCCTGGCTGAATCACTACTTTCTGGAGGGTCCGTACCGCAACGTCCTGCCGGAGCCCGAGGTGGACGCCATCATTGTGCTATCCGGCTCGGCGGCTAGACCGATGGAGCGTTATCCATATGGGTTGCTGCTCGATTCCAGCATCCGTCGAACGCGGTATGCGGCGTTCTTGGCGCAGGGCCGCCCGGATACGCCGGTGATGGCCTGCGGTCCCGGCTTCGCGAGCGCGCCGGCGGCGCCCTCCATCGCGCGGGAAATGGGCGAGCTGCTGGTCGGCTGGGGAATCGAGCGGGACCGGATCTGGTACGAGGAGGCGGGCGTCTCGACGGCCTCGCAGAGCGCGGCGGCGGCGGAAATCTTGCGGGCGCGGGGCGTGCGTTCCGTGCTGGTCGTAACCGACGCCGTTCACATGCGGCGCGCCGTGGGGTGTTTCCGGCGCCTGGGCTTCGAGGCCTATGCCGGTCCCAGCGAAGTTCACTCCCGCGTCGCCGCCCCGTCGCTCTCTGACCTGCTGCCGTCGCCGTACCTGGTTCTGCGCAGCGAAGAAGCCCTGCGGGAATGGGTCGCGCTGGCGGTCTACAAGCTGCGCGGCGTGATCTGACTGGTGGCGCAGGCGTAGGCGCCTGCGCCACGTGTTACGCATTCTCGGCGTCGAGGACCTTTTGCAGCCGCCGCAGGTGGCGTTCCTCGCCGCTGAACCTGGCGCCCATAAACGCCCGCAGCAACTCCGCCGCCAACGCCTCTCCCACGATGCGGCCGCCCAGGCACAGCACGTTGAGATCGTCGTGCTCCACACCCTGCCGGGCCGAGTAGGTGTCGTGGCACAATGACGCCCGCACCCCGCGCACCTTGTTGGCCGCCACCGCCGCGCCGACGCCGCTGCCGCAGACGATCACCCCGCGCTCGGCGTCCCCACGCGCCACGCCGCGCGCCACCGCCAACGCGAAGTCCGGGTAGTCATCGCCGGCGTCGTGGGAGTGGGCGCCGAGGTCCGTCACCGCATGGCCGTCCTTTCCCAGAATCGCGGCCAGGTGGTTCTTAAGCTCGAAGCCTCCGTGGTCCGCGGCGATGAGCACTACCATAGGGCCAAATTGTAGCCCGAATAGGGGTCTGTTTTCTCGTCGGGCTGGTATTCTTGTTGCTTGGATCGGCGGCGCCGCACTCAACGCTTCTTCGCGTTCGCCGCGCTACTGGCCTTTTTGCAGGCCCCCGGAGCTCTGGCGCAAACCGCCGCCGGGCGTCTCGGGGGCGTGATTCTCGATCCCTCCGAGCTGGCCGTGGCCGGCGCCCTTATCGAAGCCCGCAGCCGTTCCTTGGGCGCCGTCTCGACGGCGGAAACCAACGCCTCTGGAACCTTCCAACTCGCCGGCCTGCCGCCAGGTCTCTACGACCTGCGCATCGAGGTCGACGGCTTCAAGACCGTGGAGATCTCCGACGTCAAGGTCGACGTGGCCCTGCTGACGTCGCTGCCGCCCGTCCGCCTGGAGTTGGGTCTGACGAGCGAGCAGGTCGACGTGGTCGCCGAGCCCGCCTCAGTGCAGCTCTTCAACGCCGAGGTCACTTCCGTCGTCACCCGCGAGCAGATTGCTGAGTTGCCGCTCATCGGCCGCGACCCGCTCCAGTTTGTCCAACTGCAAGCCGGCGTCGCCTCCAACGGCCGTACGGCCACCACGATCAACGGCCAGCGCACGTCCTTTTCCAACGTCACCCTCGACGGCGTCAACATTCAGGACAACTACATTCGCGGCAACGGCTTGGACTTCCTGCCCAGCCGCACCCTGATCGATCAGGTCGCCGAATTTTCCGTGACCACGCAAAACGGCTCGGCGGCGCTCGGCGGCGGCGCCTCACAGGTCAACTTCAGCACGCCGCAAGGCGGCCCCGAATTTCACGGCAACGCCTACTGGCACAACCGCAACAATGCGCTGGCCGCCTCGGACTGGTTCAGCAACCGCCAGGGCTTGCAGCAGCCGGACCTGAATATCAACCAGCTCGGCTTCTCGATTTCCGGCCCGGTCATCCGCAACAAGCTCTTCTTCTTCGCCAACCACGAGGCGCTGCGGCGGCGGGCGGAGACGCTCGTCAACGCCACGGTCCTGACCGAGGAGGCCCGCAGGGGCGTCTTCAGCTATATCGATCTGAACGACACCCTGCGCAAGGTCAACGTCCTCAACATCCAGGCCTTGCAGCCGGACCCGGCGGCGCAAGAGGTGTTGGCGCGCATTCCGTCCGCCAATAATTTCGACGCGGGCGACAGCACCGCCGAGCGCCTGCTCAACACCGCCGGCTACCGCTTCCTCACCCGCGACGACGGTTCCCGCCAGGCCTGGACCAGCCGGTTGGACTGGGTCGCCGCCGACCGCCACCTGCTCAGCGCCACCTATAAGCCGAGCTTCGAGCAGAACGACCGACCGGGCCTCGGCGCCGGTTATCACACCAAGCCCGTCATCCGCGACGACGTCGGCGGCCACTTCCTTTCGCTGGGCTGGCGCTTCAACCCAGGCCCGCGCTGGACCAACGAGGCGCGCGCGGGCTTCAACCTCACCAACGGCGATTTCCTGTCCACGGAAAACCGTCCGGATGTGCTGACCACCGGCTTCCTGTTCACTAACCCGGTGGTCAACTTCGACCCCCAGGGCCGGCGCACGAACACCTTCAACTGGGCCGACAATGCGACTCTTTCCGCGGGCCGCCACACGCTGCGCTTCGGCGGGAGCATCCAGCAGATTCGGGTGAACACCTACGACTTTGGCGGGACCAGGCCGACGCTCAACATCGGCCTGGACAACAATAGCCAGTACCTGCTCAACACGAGCTTCTTTCCCGGTGGCGTTGCCTCCGACGATCTGTTTCGCGCCGAAGCTCTGCTGGCGACGCTGGCGGGCGTGGTGGGTCGCGCCACGCAGACCTTCAACGTCCGGGATCGGAGCTCCGGCTACGTCCCGGGCGCGGAATTTCGGCGACGCTACAGCTTCGATCAGGCGTCGCTCTACTTCCAGGACGACTTCAAGCTCGCTCGCCGCCTGACCGTGAACTTGGGCCTGCGCTGGGAGTATCTGGGGCGGCTGGACGAGCGCGACGGCCTGATGCTCAACCCCGTGCCGACGGCTGAAGGGCCGATCGGGGCGCTTCTCAGTGACGCCGTGCTCGATTTCGCAGGCAGCTCCGCGGGGCGCCCGTTGTGGAGTCCCGACCGCAACAACTTCGCGCCCCAGATCGGGCTCGCCTGGGACCCCTTCGGCGACGGAAAATCCGCTGTGCGGGCGGGTTACTCCATCCACTACGTCAACGACGAGATCATACAGGCGGCCCAGAACGCCGTGTCGGCCAACCAGGGCTTGCAAGGCGGTCCGTTTTTGCAGAACCTGGACCGCTTTCTCTCGCAGGGCGAGCCGCCGATCGCGACGCCGGATTTCGAGGTTCCGCGCCGCGCCAGCCAAAATTTCGCGCTGGACCCGACGTCGGCGATCTTCACCATCGACCCCGGCTTACAGACGCCCTACGTGCAGCAGTGGAACTTGAGCCTGGAGCGCGAGATCGGCCGCCAGACCGTGGTGGAGGCCCGCTACGTCGGCAGCCGCTCGTCGCACATGCTGCGCGGCTATGACTTCAACCAGGTGATCCTGCGCGAGAACGGTTTTTTGGACGACGTGATCCGGGCCCGCGCGAACGGTTTTCTGGCGTTGCGGCGGACGGGCGAATTCGACCCGGCCTTCAACGGCGCCATCGTCGGCAGCCAGACGCTGCGAGTGCTGCCGCGCATCGACGACGGCGGACGGCTGGGCAGCTCCACCGTCCGGCAGCTCATCCGCCAGGGCGAGCCGGGCGCCTTGGCCTACATCTACATCATCAACGGGCTGACTGAGAATTCCGAAGTGCGGCTGCGGGCCAACCAGAATTCACTGGTGGCGGACATTATTGCCAACTACTCCACGGCCACCTACCACGCTTTGCAGCTTGAGGTACGGCGGCGCTCGCGCAGCGGCGTCCAGTACCAGGCGAACTACTCGTTCTCCAAGGCGCTGACCGATTCCAGCGGCACGACGGTCCGGTTTGATCCATTCCTGGACAACGCTCAACCGGAGCTGGAGAAGGCCCGGGCGAATTTTGACCTGCGGCACGTCTTCAACGGCAACGCCGTCTACAAGCTGCCGTTCGGCGCGGGCCGCCGTTGGAACGCGCCGAAGGCTGAGAAGTGGATCAGCGGCTGGACGGCGTCGACGATCTTCAACTGGCAGTCGGGCGCGCCTGTCTCTGTGCTGTCAGGGCGGGGGACTGTCAACCGCGTGGCGCGGTCGAGTCAGAACACGGCGGTCAGCGCGCTGAGCAAGACTGAGCTCGACGACGTGGTGGGTTTTCGGATGACCAGCGACGGCCCGTTCTTCGTCGCCGACAGCGCAAAGAACCCGCGCGACGGCTCCGGAATCTCGCCGGACGGCGAACCGGCCTTTGCGGGCCAAGTCTTCTTCCATCCAGGCCCCGGCGAGGTCGGCAACCTGGCGCGGCGGCTGTTTTCCGGGCCGTCCACGCTGCGCTGGGACGTGGCGTTGACCAAGAAGGCGCAGCTTACGGAGTCGCAGGTCCTACAGGTCGGCGCCCGCGTGGAAAACATCCTCAACCACCCGACATTTCTTGTGGGCGATCAATCCATTGATTCCGAGCAGCTTGGCCGCATCACCGGCATGGCGGGCCAGCCGCGGCGGGTGGAGCTGCTGGTGCGGTATTCGTTTTAGGGTAGGAGCGGCCGGAAGGCCGCCCAAGACCGCA
>CAYOPA010000121.1:0-12387 GCA_964405625.1 uncultured Bryobacterales bacterium | reverse complement strand
GGCGGGCAGTCCTCGCCGCCATGGCGCTGGATCAATGCGCCGGGGCTGCGGCCGTCGCGCTGCTGCACCACGTGGGCCAGCTCATGCGCCAACAGCCGACGGCCCGATTCATGGCCGGGCTGAAAGCGGTTCTCGCCGAATACCACGTGGGGGCCGACGGTGAAAGCGTCCGCGCCCAAGGACGCGGCGGCCCGAGCGGCGCCGTCGTCATGGTGCAGCCGGACTGCCGACAAGTCCGTGTCGAAGCTCGCTTCCATGGCGCCGCGAAGCTCGGCCGGGAGCGGGCTGCCAGGGGCCGCCAAAGCCGCGCTGACCTGGGCCTGCGCGGCCGGGCTCGCCTGCGCCGGGGCGCCGGGGATGGCCTTGCGTTGCGCCTGGACTTCGTCATCGGGGAGATCGTCCTCGGCCTGCACGTCGATGGCGGGCCGGGCGTCGGCAGGGGCGTCGCCGCCCGCGCTATCGCCGCGGCCTTCCGGCTGGGACTCGGTGGTCTCAAAATCAGGGACAGCGTCAGCTTCGGCCAACTTGGCGCTTTCGGGTGGGGAGGGCTCGACCGTCGGCGCGGGCGGCGGCGAGCTGGGGATCTCGAAGTCGGCTTCCGGAGCCTCCGAGCCGCCGATGAGCGGGTCGGCAGCGTATCGCGGCGGTATCGGCGAGGCCAAGCGCAGACGGGCCTCGTCGGCGCCGGGCTCAGGCGCGTCGGCGTCGGTGGCGGTCGTTGCGGCGTGACCGAAGAACGGCTTATCTTCGCCGGTGCGGGCCAGCGTCCACTCCCCTTTGGCGGCGCGGGCGGCGCGGACAACCCCGATGGACAAGGTGTAATCGGTCGCCTCGATCACGCGCGAAACGGCGTCGCCCGTGGCGCCGGCGGCGGTCAGGGCTTCCAACAGGGCCGCCTCGGGGCCGTGGACGGCGCTCCGCAACAGCTCGCTTACCACGGCGTGGACCGCTTCGGGCAGCACGGGATCGCCCAGGCCCAGGATCTTGCCAAGCTCGGCCAGTATCTGGTCCTCGTTCCTCGCCGGCTGTTCGGAGTCCGGCGAGAAAATCTCGCGCTGGACGCTGTGCAACCCGCCGCGCTGCTGGAAGACGTGGGTCAGCTCGTGGGCGATCAGGCGTCGGCCCTGGTCGACGTTGGGACGGTACTCGCCGCTGCCGAAGACCAAGTGGGGCCCGACGGTAAAGGCGCGCGCATTGGCTTCCTTGGCCAGAGCCGCGGGTACCGGACCGGTGTGGACGCGCACATCGCTCAGATCGCGGCCAAAGCGGCCCTCCATAAAGCTGCGCAGCGGCGCGTCGAGCGGGCGTCCGCCGCCGGCTTTCGTTGCATTGAGCTTGGTCTCAAACGAGCGGGTCAGCCGAGGACGGCCGTGCGAGCGGCCCTTGGCCTGGGCCTCCTCTTCCTCGTCGTTCTGGCGCTGAAGGGACCAAGCCTGCGCTTCTTCCTCTTCCTCCTGCCGTTGCAACGAATAGGTTTGCGCCTCCTCTTCTTCCTCCTGCCGCTGGAGCGAGAAGGTTTGGGCCTCTTCTTCCTCCTCCTGCCGCTGCAACGAGAAAGTCTGCGCCTCTTCTTCCTCTTCTTGGCGTTGCAACGAAAACGTCTGCGCTTCCTCTTCGTCCTGCCGTTGCAGGCGGGCGCCGCCCTCGCCGCTTCGGCCGTTGCGCGAGCCGCGAGCCTGTCCTTCCGACATGCTCATCACTCGGTCGGCGACGGCGTCGGCTTCCCGCTCAAAGCGGTCGTTGGGCTCGTTGACGCTGAGCTTGGCTTGTAGCAGCGGCTTGGCGGCCGGGCGAGGCTTGGCCTGTCCGCGTTTGGGCGCGGCGCGGCCGGCTCCCTTGGCTGCGGGAGCCGCGGCGGGTTTGGGCGCGGCCAGCACTGCCATGGCGGACCTCCTAGCGGCGGCGGACAGCCCGGTAAGGGGCGCTAAGCTCCAACCCGTAATCGGTAAAGCGTCGCGTGGCGCGGAGCTTCCGCCAGCGGCCCGATTCCATGATTTTGTGCATCCGAGCGTTGTCCGCGGCGATGCGCGCGCCGACCATGCCGGAGCGGTAATAGTCGCGCGAGAGGATCTCGCCGAATTTCAGGATCAGCCCCTGGCCTCGGTGGGCGGGCGTCAGGAACGCCGCCACAATCCACATCACGGGCTCGCGGCCGTTGCCGGCGTCGAGCAGGCTTTCGCGCGCCGAGAGGTAGCCGATGCGCTCCCGGTCCTTGAGCAGCATGAACGACCGTACCCGCCGCGAGCGCGGGGCCGGCAGCCCGAGCTGCGTGGACCAGGCCTGCACCCACGGCAGATCGGCCGCCGCCACCGGCCGGACGCTCAAGATCGGTGCGACGGCGGGCGTCGCCGGAGGGGCCGCTGTCCGCGCCACAGCCGCCAGCGGCGCCGTTGTTCTACCCCGCCGGCCGCCGTGGCCGTTCGAGCAGCCGCACGGCTGCTCGCGCACAATGCGCGCCGCCGAGACGGAGATCGTCTTAACCATCGCCGCCTCCGGGGCTGAACGTCATGAAGAACGCCTCCAGCGTAAAGAAGCCCAACCCGCCCACGTTCAAACCCAGGCAACTCGAGCACAGCGTGGCGAAGAGCTGATTCGCCGTCCGGTTGACGCTGCTCACCGAGACCAGGTTGTTGCGGCTGGTCTCCGCCGCCGGGCGCAGCCAGACGAGGTTGTTGCGGTCCACGCGCTCCAGCGGCAGCTCGCTGGGCGGCTGGTCGGAGTTGGGCGTGAAGCTGTTGCAAGTGGAGGCGAAGCTCATGTGCGTGGTGGTGTTGCCGCTGGAAGACACCAGCAGCCCGCCGAGGGTGAGCAGCGAGATCAGCGCATCGTTGACGCCCTCGGAGACGCGGTTGTGGCTCGCCGAAGCCGTGGCCCCCACCAACACCACCTGTGCGCTGATGCGCGGGCTGCGGCTGAAGACGCCGTCGCCGGTCTTCTTCACGCCGGGATCTTCCACGTTCAGCGCGAACTGGTTGCCGTTGCAGGTGACGTCATCCAAAGTGCAAATGCCCACTGAGAAACCCGTCGCCAATCCGGAGCTCACATTGCTCGGCTCGGTCCAGTTCAGCGTGACGTGGTTATTGTTGAACAGCACGCGCCCGCCGTGGCCGATGCGGGCCTCTGCGCCGCTGGGATCGTTCTCGCGGCGCAGGTACTCGCGCGTGCGGTTCGGCATCAACCAGCGATTCTCCGACGGCTCGTCCGGCTGCAGGTCGATGGACTCCCAGGGACGGCCGACGTTGACGATGGAGACCGCGTGGGCCACACCCGGCGTCTGCGAAGTGGCGTTGTTGCCCAGCGAGAGCAGATAGTTGCCCTCCACCAGCACCGGCCCGGTGGCGCGCGCCGCCAGGGCGTTGCCGTTGGGGTGCTCCACCACGTTGCCTACAATCCGCAATGAGCTGCCCAAGTTGTCGGACAGGTCCTGCGTCCGCTGATTGGAGGCGACGCCGGCCAGCGAAACGAAGACGCCGGCGCGTGTGGGATCGTCCACGGGCAACGAGCCGGACTGCCGCAAGCCGTTGTTCTGAATGCGGTTACCCTCGATCACCACGCCGTTGCAGTAGAGGATGGAGATTCCGGAAATCTGCTCGGGCGAGCCGGTCCCGTTATCGCGGATCTCGTTGTCGCGGATGGTGATCTCCTCGCCGTCGACCAGCACGATGCCCGCGGGCGGGATCTCCGAGACCACGAACTTCCCAAACGCCTCCTCCTCGCCGGGCTCCAGCTTCTTGACCTTGGAGACCGGGGAGCGTCCGCGCAGGCTGGCGGATTGATCGACGCAATTGAAGATGCGATTGCGCAGGATCGAGATGCGGTCGGTGGTGATCAGGTCGGTCCCGCCCTCGTCCGCCAGCGGCAGCATGGTGAGGACGGAGATCCCGTTGGCCTCCATGCGCTCGACGGTGTTGTCGACGATCTCGATATCGGCGAGATCGCCGGCTGTTTCGGCCTCGAAGCGGACCTGCTCAACCTCCACGGGCCGTACGGTCGAGCTGGTGGGCGCGCACGGATCTTGGGTGTCTTGCAATCCGGTCCCGGCGCCGAAGTCGGTTCGGCGGGTGGTTTCGGAGATCCAGATCAGGCTGCCCAGCGTGACGCCATGGCCCACGCCGCCCGCGATACGGTTGCGGCGGACCGTCACCCGCCGCGAGTCGCCGCCGATCTGCAGGCCGCCCCAGCAACCCGAGGCGTCGCCGGGCGGCAAGCTCTCTAGGCGGCAGCCTTCGACCACGATATCCGAGCCGCGCACGAACACGGCGGAATCGTCGCTGAGCGAGCCGTCCATGGAGACGAAGCAGTCGCGCACGGCCGCGCCTGAGACACGGTGCAGGTCCACGCCACTACGGGTGTGGCCGCCGAGCCCGGCGCGTTGAGCGGCAAAAATTTCCAGAGCCTCCACTGTGATGTTCTGCAAGACCGGCGAGCCGTCGGGAACATCCTCCACGCGCACGCCGATCTGCCCGGCGGTGGAAAGCGCCATGTTCCGCAGCGTGACGTCGGAAGCCTGGAGCAGGAACAACGCCGGAGCGGGCGCGTCGCCCGACGGCGTGCTGATGCGGGTCTGCGCGCCGCAGCCTTCGATGAGGACGGGGCCGTGCCGGACGACAACCTCCTCGGCGTAGGTTCCCGGCAGAATGCAGACCTTGCCGCCTTGCTGGGGCAGGTTGTCCAGCGCGTCCTGGATGGAAAGGTAGTCCCCGATGGAGGTGACCCCGTCGCCGACGGTGTGGGTGCGGCAGCCTTCGCGGTCGGTGAGCGGGCGGAAGTGCTGGCGGCAGTCCGAGACCGCCTCCACCACCTCGGCGCCGGCGTGCTCGCCCGGCTGCGGGGGCCGAAAGACGATCACCGACAGCGGCGTGTAGTAGTGGCGCGGGCCGTGCGGCTCCACGCCGCCGGTCTGCGTCAGATCCCAGGGCACGATCACGCGCGGTGTGTTGGGCCGCACGGCCGCCGTCCAGTAGTCGCCGGGGTTGCCGGAGCCGCTGAATTCGGGGTTCAGGCCGAGCCGCCGCAGCAGGTCGTGCGTCCCGTTCGCGTCCAGCAGCGGCTCGTCGGCCTCGTCGTCGAGACGATGCCAGATCCGCAGGTACAGGTACTGGCCGTTGGGGTCGTTGTCGTTGGGCAGGCGCGGACGGTCGGGGTGGGCGTCGTCCCACTGGGCGGTCAGGGCTTGGAGCTGTAGGGCGTCCGCGGCCGTCAGCCCGAACGTGTTGTTGTTCGGGTCGTAGCCTCGATCGACGCGGAGGAACGCGCCGGGCTCCTGAGCCACTTTTTCTCCGTTTTCAAGCAGCGCCCCCCACGGCAAAAACTCCACCACCGTGTTGCGCAGCGGCCAATGGGCTTCGTCGCGGAGCGGGGTGAGCAGCTCCACGCGGACCTGCCCGTCAGCGCGCGGATTCAGCCGCACGCGGTAGACGGGCGAGGCGTTGTCATAGGCCCACACGTAACGGTCCGGCGACGCCAGCATGATGCGGATGGCCTGATTGGCCGCGCCCAGGTAGCGCCCCGGATCGTCAGGCGAGCACGGCGCGCAGGCGTCGAGCGCCTCGCCGGGGGAAAACGTCAGCCGCAGGCGCGCCGACGAGCGCAGCTCCACGCCGGCGGCGTCAAAGGTCCCGCCGGTCGTGTTTTCAATCCGCTGCCACACGGTCGTCCAGGCCGCCAGGCAGTCCGAGCCGTTGTCGACCTCGTCCACCACCACCCGCGCCATGCGGCGGACGCGCGTGGAGGTGTCCACGCCGCCGAGCGCTCGTTCGCGCAGCTCGGCGTCCTCCACGGAGGTGACGCATTGCTCCCAGGCGTGCAGGTAGGCGAGCTGGGTATGGGTCTCGCCCGGCTGGGCGAGCGGAGCTTCGGCGGGGCCCATTTGGAGAAACTCGCGCTGCAGCGGGACGACCTCGCCGCCGCTGACGCCGCCGATCTCGCGCTCTTCCTGCTCAAACCGCAGCCCGCCGACGTAGATCGTCCCCGGCCTTAGCCGGTAAGCCAGCACGTCCACCGCCGGGCCGCCATTGTAGGAAACCGCCTGCGGAATGACCTCGTCGCCGACTTCCAACGCCACCGCAAAGCCATCGTCGGGGCTGCCCGTCGGGCCGATCACGTCGCGCAGGATGCGCCGTTTCTCTTCGTCTCCAAGCTGTGCGCCTTCGTTGAAGTCCGAGTCCAGGATCACGCGGCCCTGCTGTAGGCGCGAGCCGGCGTAATGCTTTTTGGGTTGTAGTAAAAGACGGGAAATGTCGGTCGAGGTCATGGATCGAACCTCCGAAAGTTGGGGCGGCCGGCGTCCGGACCGGGGCTTTGAACTGCTCCGAACAGGGCGTTGAGCGTGTTTTGCAGTTGCGGAAACATCTCGAGCGCCTGCGACTCACAGCGGAGGTTCTGCATCCGGAACCAGTTCAGATTGCCTTCGTCGGCGAAATACAGCGGGTTGTCGTGGTTGAGGCCGCCGAAGATCACCGGGCAATGGGTGAGGACGTTGTCCTCGGCCAGCGTCAGCATCGGCGCCATCGCGATCAGCGAGACACGGGCGGTTTCGATGCCTTCCGCGATGCGATTGTGCGCCACGTTGACGGTCGAGCCGATCACCCAGCAGTGCGTCCGCATGGAGTCCCGGGGGGCCTGGGCGCTGAGCTGGTTGGCCGTCATGACGACGCTGTCGGTGGAGAGCAGCAGCACGGGAATCGCACGGCCGCCCGGGACCTCGCCACGAATATGCGTGGTGACCTGGTTGCCGCTGAAGATCAGGCCGCCCGTGCTTTCGACTTCCTGGGCGCGGCCGTTGAGATAGTCCTGCGAGCCGACCGGCTGGGTCCAGCGCGCGGGGCTGGGCTCGTTGGGAGGCAGGTCAACCGCCTCCCAGGGCCGGCCCACGTGCAGGATATGGACCGTCAGGGCGCCCCCGGCGATGCGCATGGATTGGGCGACGCTTTCCAGGTAGTTCGCCGTCGCCGAGCAGGCTCCGCCGCCGGTCATCGAAAGCGCCGGGCCGCGGGGGCTTTCCACAACATTGCGGCGGACGCTGACGCGCTGAACCGAGGCCTCCCGGAGCGCGTCGGCCATCGAGGCGTCCGTGGGTTGTTGCAGCACGATTCCGCCGCTTAAACCGGTGGTCTCGCGAACGGCCTCGCTGAATCGCCCGTTGGCGGCGATGCGGTTCTCCCCGATCACGATGTCTTCGCCGAAGCCCAGATAGATCCCGCAAACCGGCCCCGGCGCCTCGCCCGCGCCGTTGCGCTCGATGTGGTTGCCAGCGATCTCCAGGCCCACGGCCTCGGAGAGAGTGATCCCGCCGCGTGTCCGGTCTTCGCCCAGCGCTCCGGGCGGGCCTTGCGCGTTGCCCTCGATGCGGTTGTCGCGGATCGTGAGCCGGTCCGCGCGGAACGTCCGGCGCCGCATGCACAGCGGCGCGCTGGAGGCGACCTCGTCATGTGTGACCTCGACGGCGAGCGCTCCAATGCCGCTGCCGCGAAAGCCGCGGATCTCGTTGTCGGCGATCAGCAGGTCGTCGATCGCCGGATCGGGCTCGGGGTAGTAGAGCAGCGTTTGGTCGTCGATGATCTCTTCGACGGGCCCCAGTCGCCCGCTCAGCGAAAACGGCTCCTCGGGATCGCTCTGACCCAGCCCCGCGCCTTCGATTCCGAGAACGCCGCCGTCGGTCGCGCGCCAACGCGCGCTGCCGAGCGTCACGCCGTGGCCGCGTCCGCCGCCGATTGTATTGCCGCGGATCTCCACTCGATGCGAGTCGCCCGCGATCTGGATCCCGCCCCAGGCGTCAAGGCGGTTCTGCTCGCCGCCTGCCCGCGTCTCAATGCGGTTGCGTTCGACGAGGGCGCCTTCGATCGCGTCGATATAAACGGCGGCGTGGTGGGAGAAATCGCCGGCCATGGCGATGCGGTTCTCGACAATACGCAGCCGCTCGACCTCCAGCGCGCGGATGGCCGAGGGCGTCTGCTCGCCGCCGCGCGGGCGGGTCTGGATGGAGAGCTTGCGCAGCTCCACGCCTTGCCCCGCGGCCAGCACGCCAAGCTGTCCGGTGGCGCGGATGGCCAGCCGTTCCAGCACGAGCCGCGACGGCGCCGCCTCGCCGCGCAGCTCCACCAGGGCTTCGGCCTCGGGCTCCTCCGGCGACGCGATCACCGTGCGGTCGCCGCAGCCGGAGATGGTGACCTGGGCGCGCCCGGCGACCCGGATCTCTTCGCGATAGATCCCGGGAAGCACGCAAATGTGGCCGCCCCGCGGCGGCAGCGCGTTCACGGCCTGCTGGATCGAGTGGAAGCGCCCGGATGTTCCCGTCCCCACCACGAAGGTGCAGCAGCCGCGCTGCGTGATCGCGGGCAAGCTGGGGCGGCAGTCGTGGATCGATACCACCCTGTGGTTGGCGCCGAACAGCGAATTCCACTCAATCAGCGCGATCGGCGCGACCACTTCGCGCGGGCCGTCCGGAGGGACACCGCCAGGGCGCATGAGAGCCAATGGCAGGATCTCGTCGCGCTTGGCCGTGCGCAGCGTCGCCCGCCAAAAATCGCCGCGCCGGCCGGAGCCGCTGAAGGTCGGCACGACGCCCGTCCGGCCGAGCGGCGTCTTGGACGTGGTCGGGATGGTGAGCGGTTCGCCGGGCTTTTTGACATGCCACGGGCGGACGTAGACGTAGGATTCCAGCTCGGGCGTGGAGGGGGCGTTAGCGTTGAGCTGGGCGGCCTGCGGGTGCGCCGCGTCCCATTCCAGCGCAATCACCTCGGCGGCCGGCGACTCTCCCGTCTTGACGGCCTGCTCGGCCATGCTCTGGCTCTTGCTCGCGCCTTTATTGATGGAAACGCCGATCTGTTGCAGACTGACCGGATCGACGCGGGCATGGAAGCTGTGGTCGCCTGTCTGGTAGGGCGCGTCCACCTCGGCGAAAAAGCCCGCACGGGAGGCTATCTTTTCGTTGCTGATCGAGCCTGTCGCGGCTTTTCCCGTGGTCGGCTTGCCGTTGTCGAGCAGCGCCCCCCACGGCAGAATCTCGACCACTTGGTTGAGAACCGGTTCGTGGTACTGGTCCTTGGGCGGCGTCAGCATCCGGATGGTGGCGCCGCCGTCGCCGTCCACGATCAGCTTGGCGCGGTAGAGCGGCGCGCCGTTGTCGAAGGCCCAAACGTAGCTGCCGGCCGAGGCCAGCATGATTTGGATGGTGTGGTTCTCGTTTCCCAGGTATTTGCCGCGCAGCTCGGGCTCGCAGCCTTCGCAGTCGCCGGCGGCTTCGCCAAAAAAGCCAAGCTGGAGGCGGGCGTTCGAGCGCAGCTCGCACGTGGCCGGATCGTATGTCGCGGTCGCGCCGTCGCCCAGCTCTTCGAGGACCTCCGCAAACGCCTCGGCGCAGTCGTCGGCGTCGACCTTGCGGGTCTCGACATGATGCATGCGCCGCACGCGCACGGCGGCGTCGGCGCCGTGCAGCGCCGCTTCGAGCAATTCCGCGTCTTCCACCGCTGAGACGGGCTGCTCCCAGCCGCGCAGATAGCTGAGCTGGCGCTGCGTTCCCAGCGCGGCGCGGGGAGCGGTCGCCGGGCCGATTTGCAGATACTCGCGCTGGAAGACGACCGTCTCCGAGGCTTCCTGCTCAAAGCGCCAACCGCCGACGTACATCGTCCCCGGCCGGATTTTGTAGGGCAGCACGAAGGCCTGGACGAACGACCCGAAGCGGACCAGTTGCGACTTGATCTCCTGGCCCGGCTTCAGGTCCGGCAGGAAGCCGTCGTCGGGCGTCCCGGCGCGGCCGACGATGTCGCGGAGGGCGCTCCGCCGTTCCCCGGCCTCGGCGCGGCGGCCTTCGTTGAAGTCCGAATCGACGATCGCGCGGCCCTGCTGCAAGCGCGCGCCGGCGTAGCGCTTGGGCGCCGGGTCGAGCAGCCGTGTGATGTCTTCAGCGGCCATTGCGCTCCCTGCTCCCCTCGACAATCACTTGCAGCAGGTGGACGGTCGCGCGCAGCTTGTCCGCCTCGTGGCTCCACTCGCGCTCGACAGTGAACCAAAGCTCCTCGCCGGCCCGGAGCTTGTCCAACTCGACCGGGATGTCAACGGTCCAGCCCAGGTTGGCGGCGTCAAACTGCCGCACCGCCAGCGGCGCGTCCCGCGACGGCAGCTCGGCCGGCCGCAGCCCCAGGCTCGGCGACGTGTATCGCACGCGGAACGCCGCGCTCCCGGCCTCAACGCCTGGATCGGCGTCCACGCACACCACCAGCCGCAGGCGCATGCGCGGCCCGAGCGCCACCGCCCGGAAACCGGCTCGCATAAAGCGTCCTGGGAACGACGCGTAGTAGTTCCGCAGCATCCCCTCGTTCAACCCCGAGGGCTCGGTGCGGCCGAACGCGGCTCTCGCCACGCCGCCGGCCGTGCCGTAGGCGAAGGCGCGGCGGTCGTCGTTGTTCACCAGCCCGTCGAGCGAGCCGATAGTCTTGCCGCCGTCGTTGGGCTCGGTGTTGTCGTTGCCGTCGGATCGCGGGCCGACGAGCTCGGCGTCGAGCGCGAGCTGATGCCAGGCGCGCAGGAGGGTCGGCTCGGCGGAGGGTTGCGCGACGGGAATGAGGTTGGAGCCATCGAGCGCGCGATACACGAAGCGGTCCATCCACGCCGCCCTCATGCCGCGCGAGCGGCCGCTGTCGCCGCCGGCTTCGACGATAAAGTCAAAACCGCCTCTTCTGCCGGCTTCCGGGTTCTCCCGCACGTCGGCGGCCGTCTCCATCAAAAACAGGCCATGGGCGACGGCTCGGTCGGGCGTCCGCTCCGTCTTGTCCTCGCGGAACCAGAACGAGCGATCCCCCTTGAGCGAGAACCGCAAGACGCCGCGCGCCGGATCGTGCTGCCAAGACGACGCGCCCGCGCCGCCCAACAGCCATCCCTGAGCGGCCGGATCGCCGCCTTCGGGCCGGCGGGCGTCGTATTCGTAGACGAGGTCGCACTTGTCGAACGGAACCGTCGGCAGAAAAGCGTTGGCCGGCGCCTGCTCCAGCGTGTACGGTCGCCAGTTGGCCGTGCGCCAGTAGGACGGCGCGCCGTTGAGATCCGCGTCCATGGGGCCGAGTACGATCACCGCTGGTCTCCTCTCCTAGCAATCAGCCGGGTCCTCGCCAGCAGCCGGGCCGCGACAAGCCGCGGCGAGGTCCGCAGCTTGTCCTCTTCGTGAGTCCAGTCGCGCTCGACGGTCAGCAGCAGATGGCGCCCCTGGCGGACCTTTTCGAGCGGGAAGTCGACCGTGACAACGCGCTCGGCGTCAGATGCAGTCAACGCCAAGGTGCGATCGACCCGCGCGCCAGGGACCGCCGCCGCCCGCCGATCGGGATCGTCGGCGTAGCGCACGCTTAGCCGCGCCGTCCCTTCGGCCGCTCCATCGACCACGAAGCTCAGCCGCAGCGTCGGGTCGTTACTCGGCGCCACGCTCCGCAGCCACACCCGCAGGAATCGGCCCGGCCCCGAGACGACGAAGTTGCGTAAGGCGCCTTCGGCCTGGCCGCTATCTCGGGTAAAGCCGAACAGCGCTTGCAGCCGACCGGCGCCCGCCCCGCCCGGCAGGGTGCGGAACCAGCTCAGCGGCAAGTGGTCGATCGTCCCGGCGAAGCTGAGCAGCGCCCGGTCGGCGGCGACATCGCCTTGCAGGGAGACGCCCATCCAGGTGTTGAGCATCCGGTCGTGGGGCTGCTTTGTCGTGGGGGCGAAGCGGTCGGCGCCGTCCAGACTGCGGTAGTGGAACAGCGAGCCGGTCGTATCCCGTCCCCAACCCGCGCGCAGGCCGACCGGCGGCCGTCTGGGCGCGCCGAGCGCTACCTGCAGATCGAAGCTCACCCCGGCCTCATCGCGCGCGCCCGCCGGCGCCTCGCGCAGCATCGCCACGGCGTAGGCGTGGATCTGTCCGGGGACGGATCGGCCCGTCGGGACCTCGGCGGAATAGAACGCCGGGGCCTGCGCGCTAACCCGGAAGCGCAGGACTTCGCCGTCGAGATGGTAGAAAGACGGCGTCTGGGTACTGGAGGGCTGCCAGCCGAAGTCCTCGGGTCTGCCGCCGGACCGGGCGTCGTATTCGAGCAGGAAATCGACCTTGTCCAGCGGAATGCCCGGCAGCGCCGGAGCGGCTGGGTCGATCGCTTCGTTAGCGGCCGGGAGCCGGTCCACGCCGCGCCAGAAGTCGGGCGCGCCGTTGATGTCCGCGCCAAGCAGCGGGATCTCCACCACCTCGGCGACGGGCGGGGGCTGCGGACCAGGATCAGGATCAGGATCGGGCTCCGGTTCCGGCTCGGGTTCTTCGTCATCGCAACGCGTGGGCAACGGCGGCGGCGGGGGCGGCTCGAGCTCGGGGATCACTTCGCCCGGCTCGGGCGGCGCCGGCGGGGGCAGCACCGGCGGCTCGGGGGTCAA
>CAYOPA010000120.1:0-12394 GCA_964405625.1 uncultured Bryobacterales bacterium | reverse complement strand
TCTCATCTTCATCGCCGACGACCAGGGCGAGGGCGACCTGTCGATCTACGGTCATCCCGTCCTGAAGACGCCGAACGTGGACCGCATCGGCCGCGAAGGCATGGTCTTTGACCGCGCGTTTCTGACGATTTCGTCGTGCAGCCCGTCGCGCTCCAGCATCCTCACCGGCCGCTACCCGCACTCCACCGGCGCCGAAGACCTGCACATGCCGCTGCCCGCCGACCAGACCACCATCGCGCGGTCACTCAAGAGCGAGGGCTACCACAGCGTCGCCGTCGGCAAGTGGCACCTGGGCGAGCCCGAGCGGGTTCATTGGGCGGCCATCCGCGAGTGCGGCGGCGCTGAAACCGGGCGGCAGGCCGTGGAACAGCTCCGCGCGCGGCCCAAGGACAAGCCGTTTTTCTTTTGGGTGGCTTCCGTCGATCCCCACCGGCCGTACGAAGAAGGGGCCATCGCCACGCCGCATCGCCCCGAGGATGTCGTCATTCCGCCCTACCTGCCCGATCATCCGCTGATCCGCAAAGACCTGGCCCTGTACTACGACGAGGTGACCCGCTTTGACCAGCACGTGGGCGAGATCCTGGGCGAGCTCGAAAGCCAGGGCGCTCTGGATGAGACCGTGATCGTCTATCTCTCCGACAACGGCATGCCGTTCCCGCGCGCCAAAACGACGCTGTACGACGCCGGCATCCGCACGCCGCTGCTGGTGCGCTACCCGCCGCTGGTTCCCAAAGGCAAGCTCCAATCGGGCCTGTTCAGTGTGGTGGACTTGATTCCGACGTTGCTCGACATCGCGGGCGTCGAGAGCTCCACCAGCGAAGGCGTCAGCCGGCTGGCTATGTGGCGCGACCCGGAAGCGCCGGGCAGGGAAGCGATCTACGCCGAGGCCAACTGGCACGACTTCGAGCAGTTCACCCGCGCCGTACGGACTGATCGCTACCTGCTGATCCGCAACTACTACTGGGAGAAGCCCTTGTGGAATAGCGTGGACTCGGTGAATTCGATTACCTGGCGGGGTTTTCTGGAGGTCCTGCGGGCCGGCGGGCTGACCCCGGCGCAGAAATTCCTGATGCAGGAGCCGCGCCCGTTTGAGGAGTTTTATGACTTGCAGGTTGATCCGGTGTCGCTGGAAAACGTGGCCGGAGAACAGCGCTATGACGCCGAGCTGAACCGGCACCGCATCCTGCTGGACAACTGGCGCGTGGAGACGGCCGACCACATGCCCGACAAGCCCCGCCGCGACGGCTGGACGCGCGACGGCCGCCCATTGCCCCACAATCAGCCCTGGTATGACCGGTTTATCCAGGCCGGGGGACGCAATAATTTCGAGAAGTTCTGAGAACGGCGTCGAGGTAGGCCTCGACGCGGCAGAGCTGGGGCTCTGCGCCACGGGAGAACTGGTGGCGCAGGCGCCTACGCCTGCCGCGGCGGTCCCCAGACCGACGCTCGTCGCACTGCTGCTACTGACCGCAATCGCCGCTCAATCTCAACCCTTCGAGGCCGTCCCGATCGACTTCCGCCATCAAGCTTCCAAAACCCCCCACAAACACCTGATCGAAGCCATGGGCGCCGGCGTCGCGTTACTTGACTACGACGGCGACGGCTTTCTCGACATCTTCTTCGTCAACGGCGCTGCGCTCGGCGCCGGCAGCATCGGCGAAAAACACCCCAACCGGCTGTACCGCAATAACGGGGATTGGACCTTTACCGACGTGACCGAACAGGCCGGCCTGGCCGGCGGCGGCTACGGCATGGGCGCCGCCGTAGGTGACTTTGACGGCGACGGCGACCCCGATCTCTACGTCTCGAACTACGGCGAGGACCTGCTCTATCGCAACGACGACGGCGTCTTTGTCGAGATCGCGAAAGACGTCGGCGTCGCCACCCCCGGCTGGTCGGCGGGGGCGGCTTTCTTGGATTACGACGGCGACGGGCGCCTAGACCTGTTCGTGGCCCGCTACCTGGAGTGGGGTTTTGACAACAGCCGGCCGTGCGGCGACCAGGACGCCTCGTACTGCCACCCGCGGCTGTTCAAGGCCGTCACGCACCGGCTCTATCGCAACCGGGGCGACCGCTTCGAGGATGTGTCCGACAAGATCGGTCTCGCCGAAACGCCCGGCAAGGGACTGGGGGTCGCGGTGGCCGACTTGGACGGCGATGGCCGCCTCGACGTTTTCGTGGCGAATGATTCCTTCCCGCAGCAGCTTTTTGTTAACCGCCAAGACGGATTCGTGGAATCCGCCGTGCCCGCCGGGGTTGCCTATGACGCCGACGGCCGCACCTACGCCGGCATGGGGACGGCGCTGGCCGATTATGACAACGACGGCCTGCTCGACATTTTTGCCAACGCCCTGGCGCTGGAGGGGTATCAGATCTACCGCCAGACCGAGCCCGGCCGATTCGACCCGATCGCGGCGCAAAGCGGCCTGTTGTCCGCGACGCGGATGAGCTCGGGCTGGGGCGCCGGGTTCGGCGACTTTGACAATGACGGCTGGGTGGATCTGTTTGTCGCCCAAAGCCATGTGATGGACGACATCGAGGCGAGTCAGCCCAACTTGCGTTACGAAGAGTCTCTGCTGCTGTTGCGAAACCTTTTCGGACGTTTCTACAACGTTTCGGCCAAAGCCGGGGCCGCATTTCAAGCCCTGAGGGCGCACCGCGGCGCGGCCATCGGCGACCTCGACAACGACGGCCGACTGGATGTGGTCGTCAGCGTCAACGACGGCCCCGCAGTGCTGTTGCGCAACGTTGCCCCCGAAGAGAACCACTGGATCGGCTTCGATCTTGACATCGGCGCCAGGGCGCTCGTCACCGACTCCGACGGCAAGACCCGCCTGCGCAGCGCCGGGCCGTCAGGCAGCTATCTGTCGTCTTCCGACCCGCGCGCGCACTTCGGCCTGGGGGCGGCGACGGTGGAAAGAGCCGAGATTATGCGGCCCGACGGCGCGGTTACGACCCTGCGAAATCCACCGATGAACCAATATCACCGAGTAACGAAACCGCCGGTAAACTAGAAGAGCCATGTCCAAGCTCATCAAGGTTCTGTTGGGGCTGGTTTTGCTCTATGTGGTGGTCATGGGGGGCAGCGGGTTGGCTATCCAGTCGATGCTCTCCGGCGGCCTCAGCGAATGGATGCGCGGGCAGGCTAGGGCTTCGCTGCCGGTCGAGGTGTCGATCGAAGGCGGCGATTTCGATATCAAGGAGTGGTTTTTCTTCCGCCCGGCGATCTCGTTCAGCCGTGTGCGTGTAGCCAACCCGCCCGGCTACAGCGAGGAGCCTTTGTTTGAGGCCGAAAGCGTGGCGGCGCGGGCTGACCTTTCGTCGCTGCTCGACAACGCCGTTTCGATCCGGCGCATCGAGATCATTGGCCCCCGGTTGTTGGTGGAGTCCAACGCGGCCGGCGTGACCAACGTGCAGGCCTTGCTGGAGGCGTTGAGCTCGCGGGAGGACGCGGCCGAAAATCCGCCCGACGGGCCCGAACCCGAGGATGTGGGCGGCGCCAGGACGCTCTCCATCGACGGCTTCTTGCTCGACAACGGCTCCATCCGCTACGCGGCGCCCGGCGAGGAGCCGCTCGTCGTCAAGAACATCCGGGTCGATGTCACCGATTTCGATCCGGCGGCGGCGTTCCATCTCAACGCGGCGTTGGACCTGTTTGAGGAAGAGGCCGTGAAGCTGCATTTCGACGGCGACACCGGCCCGTTCACGCCGAAAAGCTCGCCGACGAATGGAACGCTGGCGGTCGAGGGTTTTCCCAACAAGCTGCCCGCCGAGTTTCGCAGCCACTACCTGGGCAATTTTCTATTGGCGCCGGGACCGAACAGCCGTCTGAGCATCGTGGCCGACCTGACTGGAGACCTGCTGGGCGTGCTGACCGGCAAGGGCGACTTGAAGTTCGAGAACCTCGAGCTGGGCAAGCCCGATGAGCCGCGGCTACCGCTCAACGGGGAAGCGGCCGTCCTGCTGACGTTGATCAACCCGCTCGCCGACCCCAGCTATCACATCGTGATGCCCGACGCCGAGCTCAGCCTGGGCGATGGCGTCTGGCAGGGCGGCGTGGATGTGCAGTACGAGCACGGCCGTCTGAACGGCAAGTCCACCGGCTCGGTGATGGGCGTGGACGTGAACCAGATGCTAACGGCGTTGTCTGACGCCAAGGACATCGCCTTCGGCAGAATGGAGCTCAGCCGCTACGACGTGGAATTCTCCGGCGCCACCTCCGAGGAAATCCAGCGCAACCTGAAGGGCTCGGGACGGCTGGACCTGCGCGACGGTAGGCTGGCTGTCTTCGACGTGCTGGAAACGGTAGAGAAGTACGTCAGCCTGGCCTGGACCGGCGAGCGGCAGGCGACCGGCGTGACCAGCTTTGTGAATTTCGGGACGGATTTCTCGATCGCGGACCAGCGCATCTCCACGCCGAACCTGCTGCTCGAAAACGAGGCGGCGCGAATCGGCGGCTCGGGCGTGATCGGGTTCGCCGGCGACCTGGCCCTTGACTATGAGCTCTCCAGCCTGATTAGCGGCCTGCTGGCAAACAAGCTCGGCGGCGTAAGGAACGCCGATGGGGTGGCGCAGCTCGCCGTACCGCTGAAGGTGAGCGGTTCGGCGTCGTCGCCCAGGGTCTTCGTGGACGTGAGGTCGCTGGCAAAGAAGCAGGCGATCGACCAGGCGACCGGCATCCTCGGACGGCTGCTGTCAGGCGGCAAGGACGCCCAGCCGGCCGGCGAGCCCGGTGAGGAGCAGCCTGCCGCTCCCCCGGAAAGGCCTCGGCTGCCGTTTAATCTCGAAGGGCTTTTTAAGAACAAGTAGCGCGCGCGGGCCCCGCCAGTGCTCGTTGGTTGAATTTAGGATCGAATGATTGCTACACTAACTGTTCGTGATCGAAAGATTTTACTCCGAATCGAGTCAGGCCGCCGCTCGTCCGCAGTACGAGCAGCGCGTCGTGCGGGCGATCCGGCGGATCATCCGCTCGGTTGACATTTACTCGCACAAGCTGGCGCTGGACAGCGGCGTCACCGTGCCCCAGCTCTCGTGCTTGATCCGACTGGTTGATGCCGGTCCAACCCCGCTAAAAGAGCTCGCGCGCGGCGTGGACCTGTCGCCCAGCACGGCGGTGGGCATCGTGGATCGACTGGAAGCCAAGGGCTTGGTGACGCGCACCCGATCGAGCCTGGATCGCCGGTTGGTCTTGATTGCCGCCACCGAACAGGGCCGCATCGTGGCCGCCGGCTCGCCGTCGCCGCTGCAGGACAAGTTGTCGGCGGCGCTGGATTCACTGCCGGAGCTCGAGCGCGCCGCCATCGCGCTGGCGCTGGAGCGCATTGTTGAGCTGATGGGGATCGAACGAGTGGAAGCGGCGCGGATTCTCGACACGGGAGTCTCGCTGCAGACCGATGACAGGACGGACGGGCCGGAGAGACTGGAAAGCGAAGCCAATCGAGAGACCGAAACGCCGATCGCGGCCACGCAACCTCGCCGATGAGCTATTCCAACGCGTTGCAGCACAACGCCGCCGTCCACTACCGGGCCCCGGAGATTGCGGACGCCGCGGCGATCCATGCGCTCATTGACGAGTGCAAGCCGCTGGACCAGAACTCCGTTTACTGCTACATGCTGCTGGCTTCGCATTTCGCGCAAACTTGCATCGTCGCGGAGTGTGAGGGACGGCTGGTCGGGTTCCTGTCGAGCTACCTGAAACCTGCTGACGAGTCCACGCTGTTCGTCTGGCAGGTGGCCGTCAGCCCGTCGGCGCGCTCGCTAGGGGTAGGGCGGGGGTTGCTGGAGGCGGTTCTGGACCGGCCGGCCACAGCGAACGCTCGTTGCCTGGAAACGACCATCACGCCATCCAACGCGCCATCTTGGGCGCTGTTTCGATCCTTCGCCCGCCGCCACTGCGCGCAGTGCGAGGATCAACCGTTTTTCGCAGAAAAGGACTTCGGCGCCGAGGAGCATGAAGCGGAGCGCCTGCTACGCATCAGCCCTCTTGGTCCAACGGTCCGGGGATAATCCATGAAGATTTTCAATGAGATCGAATCGAACGTACGGAGCTATATCCGCTCCTTCCCAACCGTCTTTACCAAGGCGCGCGGGTCCGTGCTGACCGATGAGCACGGCAAGGAATACATCGACTTCCTGGCCGGGGCCGGCACGCTGAACTACGGGCACAACCACCCGGCTCTCAAGCAAGCCTTGCTCGACTACGTCCAGTCCGACGGCATCGTTCACGGCCTGGACATGGCGACCGACGCCAAGCGCGACTTCCTTAAAACGTTGCAGCGCCGCATTCTCAAACCGCGAGGCCTGGACTACAAGGTGCAGTTTACCGGTCCCACCGGCGCCAACGCCGTGGAGGCCGCACTCAAGATCGCCCGCAACTACACCGGCCGCGCCAACGTGGTCTCCTTTACGAACGGCTTCCACGGCGTCACGCTTGGCGCCGTCGCGGCCACGGCTAACTCGCATTACCGCGACGCCACGGGTCTGCCCGCAACCGGCGTCTCGTTTCTGCCCTACGACGGCTATCAGGGCGAGGATGTCGATACGGCTGACTACTTCGCCCAGGTGTTGGAAGACGGGGGCAGCGGCATTGACCATCCCGCCGCGGTAATCGTCGAGACGGTGCAGGGCGAAGGCGGCCTGAACGTCGCGGCCTTTGAGTGGCTGCGCAGAATCGAAAGCATCTGCCGCGAGCACGACGTGTTGCTCATCGTCGACGACATCCAGGCCGGTTGCGGACGCACCGGACCGTTCTTCAGCTTTGAGGACGCGGGGATCTCGCCGGACATCGTGACGATGTCGAAATCGCTCAGCGGTTACGGATTGCCCTTCTCGCTGGTACTGCTCAAACCGGAGCTCGACCAGTGGAAGCCCGGCGAGCACAACGGCACCTTCCGCGGCCACAACTTGGCCTTCGTCACCGCGACGGCGGCGATCAACGAATTCTGGCGTGACGACGAGCTTTCCGGCGACGTTCGCCGCAAGGGACGCGTCGTCCGCAACGCCCTCACCGAGTTGGCCGTATCGGACGATCGACTGTCCGTGCGTGGGCGCGGCATGATGCAGGGGCTGGACTGCACGGACGGCGAGCTCGCCTCCGCGATCAGCGCTCACGCTTTCGAGCGAGGGCTGGTGATCGAGACTTCCGGCGCACAGGGCCAGGTGGTGAAGTGCCTGATGCCGCTCAACACGCCGGACGAGACGCTAGCCAAGGGGTTGAGCATCCTCAAGGAATCCGTGGAAGCAGCCCTGAGAGACAGCGGCGTGGAAGAGCCCGAGCTGGCGGGGGTGAGCTGATGATCGTCCGCGACCTGTTTGAAGCCGAGAAGACCGAACGGCGCGTCCGCTCGGAAAACTGGGAGAGCACGCGACTGTTGCTCAAGTCCGACGGCATGGGCTTTTCGATGCACGTGACGACCATCTACGAAGGGACGGTCACGCCGATGTGGTACCAGAACCACCTGGAAGCCGTGCTCTGCGTGGAAGGCGAAGGCGATATCGAAACGACGGCGGATGCTCGGGTCCACGCGCTGCGGCCGGGCGTGCTCTACGCCCTCGACCAGCACGACAAGCACGTGCTGCGCGCGAAGACCAAGATGCGCATGGTGTGCGTCTTCAACCCGCCAGTCACGGGCAAGGAAGTCCACGACGAGAACGGCGCCTACCCGCTGGAAGCCGAGGAGATCAACGCCTGACCATGCCTGTCGCCGAGAGAGCCTTCGCGGACCCCTATCCCACGCGCGTCGAGCGGCCGGGGTCGGTCGATCGCCTCGACCCGGTCGTCTATCCCGGCAAGCCGGACCTGGGGCGGGTGTCGGACGCCGAGCTGGAGCGGTTTGACCAGCAGGGCTTCTTGTTTGTGGAGAACCTGCTGGAGCCTCTCGAAGTGCGCGAGCTGACTCAGGAGCTCCAGCGGCTGGCCGGGTCGGCGGAGTTGCGCGAGCGCCCGGAGACGATCACTGAGCCCGACGGCAGCGCCGTCCGGTCCGTGTTCCGAGTGCATCAGCTCAGTCCAATCTTTGAATGGCTGGCTCGTGACGCCCGGCTGCTGGGCGTGGCGCGGCGGATTCTGGGTAGCGATGTCTACCTGCACCAATCGCGCGCGAACCTCAAGCCTGGATTTCACGGCAAGGAGTTCTACTGGCATTCGGACTTTGAGACGTGGCACGCCGAGGATGGCATGCCGCGGATGCGCGCGCTGAGCGTCTCCATCGCGCTGACGGAGAACTACCCGTTCAACGGTCCGCTGATGGTGATTCCGGGCTCGCACAAGACGTTCGTCTCTTGCGTGGGCGAAACCCCCGAGGACCACTACCAGCAGTCGCTGAAGCGCCAGGAGCGCGGCGTTCCCGACGACGACAGCTTGAAGCGGCTGGCCGACCGAGGCGGCGTGGTGGCGCCGACCGGTCCGGCCGGCTCGGCGCTGTTCTTCGACTGCAACACAATGCACGGCTCCGCCTCCAACATTTCGCCTTACCCGCGAACGAACTTGTTTTTTGTCTACAACAGCGTGGAGAATGCGCTTGTGGAGCCGTTCTGCGGCCGGCGGCCTCGTCCCGATTACATTGCGGCGCGCGGCGCGCCGGAGCCGCTGCGCCCGCTGCACAGGGGATAAGCCGCCGCCCGCCCATGCACGACTCGGTCGATCTGCGCTTGGCGGCCTACTTTCTGGTCATTCTCAACCCGTTCTCGCAGGCGCTGTTCCTATGGGATCTAATGAAGACGCGTCCGCCGCGCGAGTTCGCGGGCATCTACGGACGCGCGAGCCTGCTCAGCTACGGCGTCTATGCGATCTTCGCAATCACCGGGGAGTTTCTCTTTGCCGAGGTGTTTCAGGTCCGTATTGAGGCGTTTCGCATCTTCGGCGGGCTGATCGTGTTCCTCGTGGCTTTGCGTTACTTCACACAGGGCGGCGGGTCGGCGCAGTTTTTTCAAGGCGACGCCAACGAGCTTGCCACCAGCATCTCGATTCCCTTCATGGTGGGGCCGGCGACGATCTGGGTGAGCATCCTGATCGGCCGCAACTTGGCGTTCCCGCTCGACGTGGGGCTGATCGGGGCCGTGCTGTTCACGAATTTCCTGTTTGTCTGCCTGGGCCAATTCATGATCTCCCGTATGTCGGAGGCCCGCGACACCCTTTGGGGCGCCTACCTGACGATCCTCATGCGCACGAGCGCGCTGTTTATCGGGGCGATTGGCGTGGAGATGATCCTGGCAGGGCTGGAAGGCGTGCGCGCCTTCGGAGCGGCCGGCGCGACGAGCCCTTGACGCTCACGCTGCTCAGCTTTGGCTTTTTCCTGCTGGTATTCGTCGCCATCGGCCTGCTGTCCGTGTTGCGGCGCAAGCAGACGGGCGTGGACTACCTGTTGGCGGGCCAGAACGTGCAGCCCTGGCTGGTGGCGCTGTCCGCGGTGGCCACCAACAACAGCGGCTACATGTTCATCGGCATGATCGGCTTCACCTACACTTACGGGTTGTCGTCGGTCTGGCTGATGGTCGGCTGGATCACCGGCGATTTTCTGACGTCGCTGCTGGTGCACCAGCGTTTGCGTGAGAGCAGCCAGACGCACGGAGAGCACAGCTTCGCGGGTGTGTTGGCGAATTGGCACGGTGACAACTTTCGCGTTCTGCGGGCGGTGGGCGGCGTGCTGACGGTGGTGTTTCTGGGCACGTACGCGGCGGCGCAGCTCAATGCGGGCAGCAAGGCGCTGGCTGTGCTGTTCGGCTGGCAGTACGGCGTGGGCGCGGTGGTCGGCGCCGTGATCGTGTTGCTGTATTGCTTTGCCGGCGGCATCCGGGCGTCCATCTGGACGGATGCGGCGCAATCGGTGGTGATGATCGCCGCCATGAGCTTGATGCTGGGACGCGCGGTGCTGGAGATCGGCGGCGCGGCTGCGGTGCTGCCAGCGCTATACGAGGTTTCGCCGCAGTACATGCAGTGGTTTCCCTCGGACCTGACTTACGGCGGAGGTGTGGGGCCGCTGCTGTTCATCCTGGGTTGGCTGTTCGCCGGAGCGGCCGTGATCGGGCAGCCGCACATCATGGTGCGCTTTATGGCGATGGACAACCCCGATAGCATGTGGCGCGTGCGCACCTACTACTACGGCTGGTTCACTGCGTTCTATGCCTTGACGATCGGTGTGGGTTTGGTCTCCCGGTTGCTGTTGCCGGAGGCCGCTGACTTTGACGCCGAGCTCGCGCTGCCAACGCTGGCGCGGGAACTGCTGCATCCCTTGTTGACCGGACTGGTGCTGGCCGGGCTCTTCGCGGCCACGATTTCCACGGCGGATTCGCAGATTCTGAGTTGTACCGCCGCTGTCACGCGGGATTTCCCTTGGAAAGCCCTTCGCGGCTATACGGCAACAAAGCTCGCCACGGTAATGGTGACCGCCCTGGCGTTGGCGATAGCCCTCGGTCGCAACGAGAGCGTCTTTGCGTTGGTGCTGATCGCGTGGTCGGCGCTGGCGAGCGCCTTTGGGCCATTGATGATTGTCTATTCGTTGGGACGGCGTCCGACGGAGGCGCTGGCGTTGGCCATGATGAGCGTGGGTTTGGCGACGGTTCTCGCTTGGCGCATGTTGGGATGGGATCAGACGGTGGCATACGAGGTGATGCCCGGTATGCTCAGCGGGTTGCTGACGTATGCCGCCGGGCGGGCGTTTGGGCTGGAGATCCGACGGCGAGACGCGTAGGGGCGGCTGGAAAGCCGCCCAGGCCCCGTTGAGGTTGAGAAATCGCGCCGATCTGGGCGGGCTTCCGCCCGCCCCTACGCTCTTGTCGAATCCTTCGATCGCGCGGCGGCCCCCGGGACAGCTACGATGAAGCAGTGTCCGTGGAGTTTATCGCGTCGGCGGGTACGCCCGAAGAGTTTGCCGTCGACGGCCTGTCCGAGATCGCCTTCGCTGGCCGCTCGAACGTCGGCAAGTCGAGCCTGCTGAACACCCTGTTGACCAAGGGCAAGCGCCGCCGCGGCGAGCCGCCCATCGGCAAGAAACAATTGGCGAAAACATCCGCCACGCCGGGCCGTACGCAGACGATCAACTTTTTCAAGATTGACGACAGCTTCTACTTTGTCGATCTCCCCGGCTACGGTTTCGCCAAGGCGCCGCGGTCCGTGATCGACCAGTGGAGGCGCCTGGTGGAGAGCTACCTGATCGGCCGCGAGCCGCTGAAGTTGCTGGTTCTGATTATCGATTCGCGGCACGGACCCAAGGCCACCGATGAGCAGATGATGGAGTGGCTGCTGGCCAGCCGCGTGCCCTTCTTGGTTGTAGCGTCGAAGGCTGATAAACTAAAACCGTCGCAGCGCGACGCTGCGCTCCGTAGCATCGAAGAGAGTTTCTACCCGCCCGTGGCATTTTCCGCCGTAACCGGCGAAGGCGTGTCCACGTTGTGGGACGGAATTCGCGGGGCTTTGGCCTCTTAAATACAAGCGTAGAGCCCTATCCGCGATGAGCGATCCGTCCCGTGCGGACGACGAGGATTGACTGCATGTCCGATTCCCCTCAGGAAAGCACCCCCAAACCCACTCAGGACGAGGGCCAACAGCAACCGCGGCGCAGGACCGGCGGCGACAACGGCTCCCGTGACGGCAATCGCGAAGGCGGCCGAGACGGCAACCGCGATGGCAGCCGCCGCCGCCGCCGCAAGGGCCCGCGACGAAGCGACCCCGAAGCCGAGGCTCGCCGCGAGGCCGAGGCCCATGTCGAAGCGGCCGAAGCGGCCGAGCTGGAAGCCTACGCGGAAGCCGCCGCCAGCGACGGCAAGGCCGTCGATCTGGCCGCGCTGAAGGAGATGAACATCACCCAGCTCACCGAGCTGGCCAAAGAGCTCAAGCTGGAGAGCATCTCCGCCTTGCGCAAGCAGGAGCTGATCTTCAAAATCCTGCAAGCGCAAGCCGAGCAGAGCGGGCTGATCTTCTCCCAAGGCGTGCTGGAGCAATTGCCCGAGGGCTTCGGCTTCCTGCGCGCGCCGGAATACAATTACCTGCCCGGCCCGGACGACATCTACGTCTCCCCGTCGCAGATCCGCCGCTTTGACCTGCGCACCGGCGACACCGTGCAGGGCCAGGTTCGCTCGCCCAAGGACGGCGAACGCTACTTTGCGCTCATCAAGGTTGAAGCGATCAATTTCGAGCCGCCGGAGGTCGCCAAGCAGAAAATCCTGTTTGACAACCTCACGCCGTACTACCCGACCGAGCGCTTCAAGCTCGAAACCACGGGCAAGAACATGTCCGGCCGCGTGATGGACCTGATGACGCCGATGGGCAAGGGCCAGCGCGGGTTGATCGTGGCGCCGCCGCGCACGGGCAAGACGATGCTCATGCAGTCGATCGCCAACTCGATCACGACCAACCACCCAGACGTGGTGCTGATCGTGCTGCTGATTGACGAGCGGC
>CAYOPA010000119.1:0-12406 GCA_964405625.1 uncultured Bryobacterales bacterium | reverse complement strand
ATTCTTCGATTCCTGCTGGGACTACCAGATGGGCGGCTCGGAGGAGATCATCGGCCGCGCGCTGTCGGCCGAAGGCAAGCGCGACAAGGTCTTCCTGATGACCAAGAATTGCGAGCGCGACTACGCCGGCTCGATGAAGTGTCTCGACGACAGCCTACGGCGGCTCAAGACCGACCGGCTCGACCTGTGGCAGTTTCACGAGATGGTCTACGACAACGACCCGGACTGGGTTTTTGAGAAAGGCGGCCTCCGCGCGGCGCTGGAGGCCCAGAAAGCGGGCAAGGTGCGCTACATCGGCTTCACCGGCCACAAGGACCCGCGCATCCATCTGAAGATGCTGGACAAGCCCCACGACTGGGCGACCGCGCAGATGCCCATCAACGTAATGGACGGCCACTACCGCAGCTTCCAGAAAGAGGTGGTTCCGGCCTGCCTGAGCCGCAACGTGGGCGTGATCGGCATGAAGTCACTCGGCGGCGGGCCTTCGGTCGGCAAGGGCCGTCTGGCGGTCGAGACCAAGCTGACTCATGAACAGTGTCGCCGCTATGCGCTGAGCATGCCTGTGTCGAGCCTCTGCGTCGGCGTCATGTCGATGGAGGAGCTCAAGACCGAGATCGCCATCGCCCGCAACTTCAAGCCGCTGGGCGATTCCGACAAGGAGAAGCTGCTGTCGATGGCGCTGGAAGAAGGCGGCGGCGACGGCCGGCACGAGCTTTTCAAGTCGTCTCAGATGTACGACGGCCCGCATCACCGCAAGCAGCACGGCTTCGCGGTGTAGGCCCAACGTGTCATTGGAAAAATACAACCCGCTCGACCGCATCCTCTTCCACGACGACTTCGACGAAGGGATCAACGGTTGGTGCGAGCTCGTCGGCAACCACGGCGGCGACCTGGACCGTATACGGCCCGCCGTGGCGGATTTGCGCCCGCCGCAACTCTCCAGCGCCACGTTTTTTGATATCGGCACGCACGGCGCGCTCGACGGGACCTACTCGCTCAAACTGGCCACGCGGCCCAAGGCCGGGCATCAGGCGGTGGCGATTAAGCGGCTCACCTCGCAGGCGCGGGGGCTGGTCCAGTTCGAGACTTGGTTCACCTTCAAGGCCGAGCAGCAGATCGGCGAGGACTTGGCCGGCTGGGACGGCAACCAGGACCCTTCCGAGGCGAATTTCGGCGACATCACCTTCTCCAACGACATCTGCGAGCCCGGCGGCGGCCCGCGCTACATGTTCGCGCTGCGCTACCGCAACGCCGACGCCGACGGGAATTTCGTGCGCAAGTGGCTCTACAAGACCTCGCTCCACACGACCACCAAGATGGCGGTCTCCGGCCGCGAGGTCCCGCACGCCGACATCCACGTCCGCGACCCGCGGGACTGGAAGGAGATCCCCGGCGGCGAGCAGCCGCTATGCTTCAACGAGGTCGCCAGCAAGATCAACTGGCACTACCTGCGCTGGCTTTACGACACCAAATCGCGCCGCAACGTCGAGCTCCAGGTCAACGACCGCACGCTGAACTTGCGCGACATCCCGGTCCCGTTCTACGACGAACGATACAGCGGCCTGCCGAACCTGCTGAACTTTCTGGTGGACGTCCGGACGGCGCGGCCGGTGCGCAATTTCGTGTTTTTTGACTCGATTGTCGTGTCGGTGGACTGGTAGGAGATCAGATGCTGCGCCGCTTTTTCACCGCCGTCCTGGAAAAGAACGCCGTCTTTGAAGGGGATTTCCAGACCGAGCCCTACGAGGCGGGATGGGCCGCGGAGGCGCGGTTTTTTGTCAGAGTGCTGGAGCTTTCCGACGGCGGGCGATTGCCGTGCAAAGCGCAAATCTCGCCTGACGGGTTGCATTGGTGCGACGAAGGCGGCGCCGGAATATGGGCGTCGGCCACGGGGCTGTACTCGTTTCCGGTCCGGGACTTCGGCGGCTGGCTGCGGCTGGACTGCCGCCTGGAAGGCCGCGCCAAGTTGTTGATCTACCTGGCGCTGAAGGAGTAGACTGGCGAGTCAGAAAGGGGGATATAGCCCCGGGCTTCAGTCCGGGGCAAGCGTCGGCCGCAGCGCCCTTAATTCCCCGGGCTAAAGCCCGCAGCTAGGGCCTGTTAACACTACCGCAGAGCCTCGACAATGAGGGCGAAGTGAAGAAAGCCGAGGAACATCACGTCGAGCTTGTCGAAGCGCGAGAAGATACGGCGGAAGACCTTGAGGCGACGAAAGAGCCTCTCGACGTGGTTGCGGCGTCGATACAGGGCGCGATCGAATTCCCACGGCTCGACGGCGTTGCGTGGCGGCGGCACGACCACATCGCTGTAGCCTTGACACAACAGCTCGCGCACTCTCCCGATCGCGTCCCGCGCGCTCCGCTGCGGCCGGTAGCCGTAGGCTTCCGGGTCCAAGTCCGCCTCGAAGATCGGCTCCAGCACCAGCTTGGCGGCGGTTAGCGCCACCCGGTCCCGTATCGTCGGAATCCCGAGAGGTCGCTCCCCTCCGCCGGGCTTCGGGATCGTCACCCGGCGCACCGGCTCGGGCCGATAGGTCTTCGTGCGCGGTGCTTCCCGCAGGCCTCGCAACCACTGCCGGCGGCCCGCCGTCTCGATCTGCTCGAACGTTTCGCCATCCACGCCGGCCGCCCCGCCGTCCTTCGCGACGACGTTGGAGTTGCGATCTCCGCCCGGCGGGGCCGCCCGCCTTGCGCTTCGAACACCCTTCGCCGTCATGCCGCGCCCACTACCCCGGCGGACCTAACCGGCGCATGCGTCGGTCGCTTCCCGGTTCGCGCGGCCTTCCCCGTCTCTCAGGCGGGTCGGCGTCCGCAACTTCACTTTCGAGGCCTGCTCAGGCATACTGCGCGTTAGGGCCTAACGGCTTGCTCGCCCGGCCATGCCGGACTTTGTCGCGAGGCTTCAGCGCGGCCCTTCGCCGGACCACGCTGCTCGCCAGCTTCGATGTCGGCCGACATCTTCCTCGGCGGGGCCTTTCACTCCGCAGGGCATTCGCGCCAGTACGGCGCACTGAGAACTTCGGGCTAGTGGTCGAGCCCCAGGTCGGTCTTCTCGCGCTGAAAGTGTTGCTCGATGTGAAAGCGACGTCGGCTCAAGCGCAGGCGGCGGGTCGGCGACGGCGGGCGCTTGAACCAAGCCACGTGCGGATGGTACGGCGCGGCGTCGCCGTCGGGCCAATCCACGACCAACCACGCTTGCGGCCAGTGGCCCGTCCGCCGGTCGAGGTCGCTCGACAGATACACCGGCAGATACGCGATGCGGGTCTGATGCTTGGCCTCATCGGCGGCCCGCCAACTGACCCGATGCCATTGCCGTGCGTCGATCCGCCGGCTGTGTTGCCGCGGGGAACGCGCCGGGGCCTGGCCCGCGGCTCGGACTCCGACGCGATCTCGCCGTTGGCGACCACCACTTCCACGCTGACTTGGCGGTTGGCCTGTTTCCCCACCGCGCCGCAATACTGGTGCGCCACGCCAACGGATTTGACGCCCTGCTTCAGCCAGCCCGTCTCGCCGATGATCCAGGCCGACAGCGGCTCCATGAACTCCCGGAGCTGGGAACTCCCGGAGCTGGGAACTCCGGGAGCTGGGAACGCCGGGAGCTGGGAACGCCGGGAGCTCGGCGATACTCCGCTGCCAGACCTGCTGACTCCAGTTCACACCGCCACCATGGAGCGGGCCCCGGACGATTGTCAATGCTTAACAGGGTAATGCTAGGCGGAGCGTGTAACGACCCGTTCGGCGATCTGCCGCAGGCGCAGGGCGTTGTCACCGAACGTGTCCAGGGCGGCCAAGGCAGCCTCGTGGTGCTCGCGGGCTTGGCGACGCGATTCATCCAGACCGTAGAGGGCGGGGAAGGTGGCTTTGCCCTGAGCCTCGTCCTTGCCGGCGGTCTTGCCCAGCGTCGCGGAATCGGCGGTCACGTCGAGGATGTCGTCGACGATCTGGAAGGCGAGGCCGATGCGGCGGCCGTACTCGCACAAGGCCTCAGAGGCGGCCTCGTCGGCGCAGGCGTAGATGCCGCCCATGACGACCGAGGCGCGCAGCAAGGCGCCGGTCTTGGAGCGGTGAATATAGTGCAACCGATCGGCGTCCAGCGGTTGCCCTTCGGCTTCGAGGTCCTCGACCTGTCCGCCGATCATGCCGTCCACTGTGCCGGCGGCGGCGGCGAGCTCGGCAACCAGTGCGATGCGGCGCCGCGGCGAGATCTCTTCGGCCTGGGCGACGACTTGGAAGGCGCGGGTGAGCAGGGCGTCGCCGGCGAGGATGGCCAGAGCTTCGCCGAAGACCTTGTGGCAGGTGGGGACGCCGCGCCTAAAGTCATCGTCGTCGAGCGCCGGCAGGTCGTCGTGGATCAGCGAGTAGGTGTGGATCAGCTCCAGCGCGCAGGCCGGCGTGACGGCGCGCGGCGCCTTGCCCGCAACGGCCTCGGCGGCGGCCCACATCAGGATCGGCCGCAGCCGTTTGCCGCCCGCGAATAGGGAGTGCCGCATGGCGCGGTGGATACTCGCCGGGCGGGTCTCGGCCGGTGGGATGAGCCGCTCAAGCTCGGCGTCAACGGCGGCGCGGCGATCGGCCAGATACTCGCCGAGCGTCAAGCGTCATCTCCCCCGTCGTCGTCGAGCTCAAAGGGCTCCGCTTCAAGCTTGCGGCCCTTCTTGAGCAAGATCTCGACCTTGGTTTCGGCTTGCTGGAGCTGTGTTCGGCAGGATTCGCTCAGATTGACGCCTTTTTCAAACAGGGCCAGGGAGCGGTCCAGGGGCAGGTCGCCGGATTCGAGCTCACGGACGATGGTTTCGAGCTCGTCGAGGCCGGCCTCAAAGGAGGTGGGTTCGGCGGGGTTTTCTTTGGGCATTCCAGAAGCCCATTGTACGAGGGCCGGACCGGCTGATGGGGGAGTCGGGTGGAACTCGGGGTGGGGGCTGAACGACTTCGCCACGCGAGGCGGAGGAGTAGCGCAGGCGCCCACGCCTGCCGCCTCGACCCCCAGGTCGAGGCCCATGTCCGATCCGCCGCCGATGAGGCAGCGCTTGCGTGTGATCGCGGGGACGTCGTCGAAAAGCGACGACGCGGCTCGGCTGGAGCCGCGCGCCATGGGAGTCTCAGGCCCTATTCGATTACCGGCATGATGATATGCGACAGCTTGGCGCCGGAGTGGTAGACCGCTTGCCGGGCTGTCGTCATGTCCGTGGTGGTTCCGAACGCTTTGCCGGCATTGGGGTTGCGGTCGAACTGGGGGAAGTGGCTGCTGGTGATGTGCAGCCGCAGGCGGTGTCCTTTCTGGAAGAGATTGGCCGTTCCGACCATGTCGACCTCCACTTCGTAGGTCTCGCCCGGCTCCATCAATTTCTGGCTGGTCAGGCCTTCTCGGTAACGCATCCGCAGGATGCCCTCGGCGATGTTGATGGAGCGGCCATCGGGATAGACGTCGATCAGACGGACGATGAAGTCCGTGTCGAGCGCGCTGGAGGAGACCCAGAGCTTGGCCTTCAACGGACCGACGATCTCGACCTCGTCTTCAATGAAGTCCGAGGTGTAGACGAGGATGTCGCCACGGTGCTCGTTCGGTCGCTGGTCCTGCGGACCGGAGGCCGTGCCGACGCCGCAACAGTTGTTGCCTCCCAGCGACGGGACGGGGTTTTGCGGGTCATAGACGTAGCGGTCGGCGTCGGCGCCGTTCGGCTTGGACCAAGACAGGCGGCCGTTGCCATGCGAGCCGTTGGCCGAGCCGTCGCTGTCGATGTATAGCGGCCGGTACTTGGTGCGCGCCAACGGGAACTCGTTTTCGAAGCGCCACTGGTTGCGGCCCATCACGAAAACTTTGACCGGGGGCTCTTTGTCCTGGCCGTTGGAGAGACCCTTGAGCCAAAAATCGAAGAAGCGGAGCTCGATCGCATGCGTATCCGGCAGCGCCGCCGGACCCCAGTCCATGGCGCCGACTTTCTGGCCGGCGCCGTGCTCCCACGGGCCGATCATCATGTTGCTGCCCTTGCGAGCGGCTTCCGTGGCGCCCTTTTTGCTGACGCCCATGAATCCGCGCAGCGTGCCCTGGGCGAAGATGTCAAAGAAGCCGCCCATGGTGTAGACGGGGACCTTGATCTTGTCGAAGTGCTCTTCAGCGGAGACTTTTTTCCAATAGTCGTCGTAGTCGGGGTGGGCGATCCAGTCGCGGTAGAACTGGGCGTTGCGGCCGGCTAGCTCCTGCATGGTGTTGAGCGGCAGGTGCCAGACCATCTGGTCATAGCTGATGCCCTGCGGTCCGCCGCGCTCGGTGTGCATGCCGGTGTTCTGCATGATGCGCGATTCCTGGCGCACCGGCCCCCATCCGAAATTGAAGGCGAGGCGCCAGCCGCCGTTGACGGTTACCCAGTCGTGGTAGATCGAGGTGGAGGCGACGCGCGGGAAAATTGCCGTCAGATGCGGCGGAACAGCCTGCGCCGCGCGCCACTGCACCGAGCCGAGGTATGAGCCGCCCGACATGCCGACCTTGCCGGTGGACCAGGGCTGCGCGGCGGCCCACTCGATGGTGTCGTAACCGTCGGCCTCGTCGTCGCGGAAGGGCTCCCAGCGGCCTTCCGATTCATGCCGGCCGCGCACGTCCTGGAGAACGTACACGTAGCCGCGGCGGGAGAAGTAGACCGCGTCGGAGTAGGCGTTCGGAGCGCGCTCGGTGGAGTAAGGCGTGCGGGAGACGATAACCGGATACTTGCCGTCGCCGACAGGGCGGTAGACGTCGGCGAAGAGCACGACGCCGTCGCGCATGGGCACTGCGACCCGGTTTTCCAGCCGGATTTCGTTGGTCGGCGGATAGTCCTTGGGAAACTCATGCTCGGCGGCTGCGAGCAGACCAGGCGCGAGCAACAACAGCGCTAGCGCGCTAATCCAGGTAGTTCTGGGGGATCTGATACTGAATGCCTGCATGGTGATACTCCTCGACCAACTCGTAGCTTGCGCCCTGCCTGGTCATCTCGCCAGTCAATTTCCTTGGATGGAAACGATCAGCGGATAGACGGCGGGAAATCCTTCCTCAACGGCTGCCGGCAGAGACGGGGCCGACTCGCAGCAGCGCCGAAGCGCTACTCCAGGTACTTCTTGGGGATTTGATACTCAATGCCTGCATGGTGGAACTCCTCGGCGAGCTCGTGTTCCGAGCCCTGGGCGGCCATCTCGGCCAATTTTCGCACGTTGATGGACACGAGCTCGTTGACGGACTGGGTGGTGATTTCGTCGAGCAGCGGCAACCGCCGGCCCGTCTCATCGAGCCGCAGCTTGATACGTTGCACCATCGACTCGTTGGCCGTGATCAGGGCTTGCGCGGCGCGGATCTTTTTATCGAAAGCCTTGGCGATATCTCGAACCGCCGGCTGCGGCACGAACGTGGCCGTGGATTCCGGTTCGCGGCGGCGGGGGTCGAACGGCTGCGCGTAATAGTAGACCTCGTCGACGATGTGCGTTCCCAGCCCGACGTGAGCGAAGGCCGGCTGGACGTTCTCGAGTGGCGCCGAGCGCCAGGCGTCTTCCGCGGCCTTGCCGACATAGAAGCGGTCCAGGACCTCCACGTATTCGGCGTACGGGTTGGGGAAGAACAGGATCCGCGGTTTATGCTTGCGGATGTAGAAGAGAATCCGGTCCCGCAGCTCCGTATGCTGGACGCCGCCGAGCTCGCCGGAGCGATAGCCGAGCGAATGGACTTCCGCGACGCCGAGGATCTTGGCCGCCGCCTCATTCTCCTTCCGGGCGTTCAGAGCAGTCTCTTCGGGCGAGAGGTTCCAGGACTCTTTTTCGTCGTTGCCGACGCGCAGCAAGTGAACCTTGACGCCTTCATCGGCAAGCCGGGCGATCGTGCCGCCCGCCGCCAGGACCCAGTCGGTCTGGTCGGCCGTAACGACGAGCGCCGTCCGGGCGGCCGGCTGAGCGGAAAGGGTCGTGGCCAGGGCCAGGGAAATCCAGAGAATCTTCATTTCGGCGCCACGTTCTTGCGGATGTATTCGCTCAGGCCGGGCAGGTGGTCGAATTCGTCGCGGAACCAGTAGACCTCGGCCATCTCGGCGTTGTTCTCGCGGCCGATCTTGCGGGAGATCCACTCCATGAAGAATTCCTCAAAGACCACGGCCGCCTGTTGGTCGTTGAGTCCCTCGATTTCCGGAATCGACAGGCCCTCTTCGGCGAGCGTCTTGCGATAGGCCGCAGTACGCGCGGGGCTGGCGTAGACGTTGCGATGAGTATGGAAGGCGATCTGCTTGCGGCGCAACTGCTCGTCGTTCAACGCGACCGCCACGTTCGGCCAATGGCCGCGGCCGTAATCGACGCGCCCCTTCAGGAACAGATACGGGACGCGATGGGGCTGATAGCCGAGCTCCATGTGCTCGGGGTGGATGTTGGCGTATCCGGCCATCCAGAAAGCTTCGGCCAGCGCGCGGGAAACCTTGCGGTGGTCGGGGTTGCGATCGTAGTGCATCCAAGGGTCATGCCCCAGAACGATGTCGGGTCGATACTGACGGATCAACAGGATCGCCTGCGCCCGCAGCTCCTGGAGCGGGATCGGGTCCATGTAGTCGTTGCGCCAGCCAAGGCTGATCACCTCGTCGAGGCCGAGCGCTTTGGTCGCCGCGATAGCCTCCTTGTGGTTGATCATGTCGTTGAGCGGATAGCCGTGGGGGCCGTCCTTCTCGTCGTTCGAGGCGCGGACGTAGACGCCGCGGTAACCCTCGTCGACGAGCCTGGCGATCAGCCCGCCCATGCCGTAGTCGGTGGTGTGGTCGTCATGGTGCGGTTGCAGGACCAGGAAGGTCTTGCCCGGCGGCATGTCGGCCAGCGGCAGCGGCCCGGGACCTTGCGCGCTGAGCGCGGCGGCCGCCAACAACAGCGCTGGGGCGAGCAGTCTCATTTCGCCCTCGCGTTCTCGTTGATATAGGGGCTCAGGCCCGGCCAGGCGCGCCACTCATCCACCTGAAAGAACACCTCGGCCCACGGGACGCCGTTTTCCTCGCCGCGCTGCCGGCTGACCCATTCCATGTGCCACTCCTGGAGCTTCTGGGTCGCGTCGAGGTCGCTCAGGCCGGCGAGCTCGGGAATCTCAAGGTCCTGGGCGTCGAGGGCTGCGCGAATGGAGATGGCCGTCGACGGGCGCAGGCGCACGTTCCGGTGCAGCCAGTAGGCGCGAGCCTTGCGGGCGACCTGTTCCTCGTTCAGTTCGATGGCGACGTTCGGCTCGTAGCCCTTGCCGTAGTCGCTGCGTTGTGAGAAGTAGGCGTGCGGGACGCGCCACGGGGCGACGCCGACCTCGGCGTGCTCGGGATGCGAGTTCGCGAATCCCGAAAGCCAAATCGCCTCGGCGACAGCGTGGGAGACCATGCGGTGGTCGGGGTTGCGGTCGTAGTGGCCCCAGGGGTTGTAGGCCATCACGACATCGGGCTTGAGCTTTCGTAGCAGCAGGATGAGCTGGCCGCGCAACTCGTTGATCGGGATCGACGACATGTGGTCGTTGCGCCAGTTCAGGCTGATGACCTGGTCAATGCCCAGGTGCTTGGTGGCCTCGATCGTCTCGGCTTCGTTGATCTGATCGTTACCGGCCCAACCGTGCGGACCGTCCTTTTCGTCATTACTGACGCGGACGTAGACCCCTTTCCAGCCGCCGTCGACGAGCTTGGCGATCAAGCCGCCGTGTCCGTATTGCCACGTGTGGTCATCATGGTGCGGTTGGATGACCACGAACTGCTTCCCGGCCGGGATCTCGCCGACGGGCAACGGGGCGGCCATGCCGCACAACGCCCAGGCGCCGAGGCTCAGAATCTGGAAAGCGACTGTCCGCATGCCCGGAATAAACAGGATAGTAGCACGATGGTACACTCGTGATCGATTCTCGATGAGACGCCGCATCTTACTATTTCTGTTGCTGGCCGCCCTGCCGGCGACCCCTGAGCCGGGAGGGCGAATTCTCGTAGTCACCTCCGACGGGGCTGACTGGATGGTCGGCGCCGGGGGGACGCTGGCGCAGCACGTATTGGACGGCTACGCCGTGACCGTGGCGCAGTTCGGCAATGACGAGAAGGAGTCGGCCGGCCTGAATCAAGCCGAAACCCGTTGGGCCAACGTGCAGGAGGCCAAGGCGGCGGCCGAATACCTGGGCGTGCTGGACTGGGTGCGGATGGACTTCAAGAGCGGCGAGACGAGCTACGTCTCCCAGACGGAGATGCGCAAGCAGCTCTTTGCGTTGATCCGCTGGCTGAAGCCGGTCAAGCTGTTCATCCCCGACCCTTACGTCCACTACCGCGGCGACTGGGACAACTACTTCGTGGGCCGCATGGCCGAAGAGGCCTGGGGTTACAGCGGCGGATCGACATTTGGCACGGAGCTCGAACGGATCGGGCTGGCGCCGTACAGCGCACCCGAGGTCTACTACTACTCCGCGGGGCGGCCGTATCGTCCGCGCGAGGGCGGCGAGGGCGCCGCGCGGTTGGAGGCGGTGGACATCTCCTCGCAAGTTGACGCTAAGCTTTACGCGCTGGCGATGCTGCGGACCCGCAACCAGCAGACGGCGCGGGCGACCAGGATTCGGCTCGACAACGCCGGGCGCTCGGTGGAGGCGCTGCCGCCGTTCGACGAGAAGGGAATACAGTCGCTGGTACAAGCCGGCGCGCGAGAGCTGGCGGCCGAGATCGGCGCCAAGCACGGGTTTGAGTACGCCGAGGAATTCAACCATGTCGGACGCGGGGCGGCGATCCCGCCGCACGCGCTGGAGCGCGCGGTGAAGATGGGAGGCGCACAATGAAGCGGCTGGCAATATCCCTGGCGGCGTGGATGGCTCTGACAGCCGCTTTGGCGGCGCAGCCCACCCCGAAGGAGCCCCCTCATACCGGCGGAGTGTTGGTGTTCGCCGCCGAGGCTCGGGACTACGTCTTCGGGGCGGGCGGGACCTTGGCCAAATTCGCCGCCGAAGGCAAGCCCGTGACGGTAGTGCATTTCGGCAGCGGCGAGAAGACGGCGCCGGGCGAGAAGCCGTCCGAGGCGCGGCTAACCCACCGACGCGAAGCCGAGGCGGCGGCGAAGGCGTTGGGCGTGACGGAGACGTTGTTTCTGGACCACAAGAGCGGCGAGATCGCCTATCTGTCGAGCTCGGAGCTGCGCAATCAGGCGATCACGCTGATCCGCTTCTACAAGCCCGAGATCTTGTTCTTCCCGGATTGGTACATCCACTACCAGCGCGAGGATAGCTACCGTGTGGGCCGCATGGCTGAGGAAGCTCCGTATGGCGGGGGCAATCTGTTCCTTCAGGAGATGACCTACATGGGGCTGCTGGGGCACGGAGCGCGACAGTATTACTTCTACTCGCCTTACCGGCCTTACCGCGACAGGGAAGGCGGAGAGGGTGGCGCGCGGTTCACGGGCGTGAACATTGAAAACTTTTTTGACCGCAAGCTGGCGGCGGCGGCGGAGTTGAAATCGAGCAATCAGCGGGAGCTCGATACGGCCGTCGCGCGGCTGAAAGCGGCGGGAAAGCCGGCACAAAAACTGGACAATGATGGCGCTGAAGGCCTTGCCCGCGTGTTTTTACGGGAACTGGCGTTCACGATTGGAAACCGTCACGGGCTGCCTTTGGCCGAGGAATTCAACCATCTGGCCGGCTCCGGCGGGCTGCCGGCGCACATTCGGGAGCGGGCCCAGTGACGCCGAGACGGGGGCCCGGCTTGTCATCTCAGTTGCCAACGGCCTGCGCCGATGATAGCCTTGATAGGTCGGCGCAAGGGGCGTCGATATTGTATCAATGGTTGAGGGACGCGCTTCGTTCCAGCCCTGTCGTCATGAACGAGGGTCCGCGCGCAACCGACACAAGCTGTTCGGGGCTAGGTCCTCGGCTTGGATCGTCCTCACAACCGCGGCCTTCAGGGGCCTCAAGGGAGTTGAATTCACAATGCATAAACGTCTCAGGGGGCTACCAGCGCTTTTGCTTGTAGCGTTATCGATTGCAGGCGGAGCACTGTTCGCCCAATCGACCACCCAGACCATTCAGGGTCTGGTGACAGATTCCACCGGCGCCGTCATTCCCGGCGCGACGGTGACAATTACCAACGTCGCAACGGGCGTTCAGAATACGGCGGAGACCAACGCCTCCGGCAATTACACGTTCACCCTGGTGCCGGTGGGCCGGTATGACGTCCGCTGCGAGACGCCGGGCTTCAAGACCGAGGTCGCAACGGGCGTCATCTTGGAGACTGGCGGTCAGGTCCGCCAGAACTTCGACCTGGATATCGGCGATGTGACGGAAACCATTGAGGTCTCCGCCGCCTCCGTGATCTTGCAGACCGAGAACGCCATCACCGGCTCGGTGGTGGAGAACAAGCGCATCATCGAGCTCCCGCTCAACGGCCGCAACATGCAGAACCTGGCGGTTTTGACGCCGGGCGTACAGT
>CAYOPA010000118.1:6052-12480 GCA_964405625.1 uncultured Bryobacterales bacterium | reverse complement strand
GCGCGCAATGCACGTGCAGGTCGATGACGCCGTCAAGCTGCGCCCGGCCCGGCGCTATCGCCAGCAGCACGAGCGGTAGCAATCTAAGCAACCACATTCCGGGGCTCTCCTCGCAGGTAGGCTTCCACGTTGTCGATGCTGATGTTGAGCAGCCTTTCGACCGCTTCGTTCGTTCCCCACGCTACATGCGGGCTAACCACGACGCGCGGGTGCGCCAGCAGCGGGTCGTTGGGGTCGGGCGGCTCGTTTCGGTAGACGTCGAGACCCGCGCCGGCGAGCTCTCCCGCGTCGAGCGCGGCCAGCAGGTCGGCGTCGTCGACAACTGCCCCGCGGCTGATGTTCACCAGGATGGCCGACGGCTTCATCCGCTGGAAAGCCTTCTGGTTGAACAGGTCCGTCGTCTGCGGCGTGGCCGGGGCGGCGATCACGATCACATCGGAATCGGCCAGCAGATGGTCGAAGCGGACGGCCTCGATTCCCCGGCGGCGCCTGGAGGCGTCGCGGACCGTCGCGATCACGTCCATGCCAAAAGCGCGGCCGAGCTCGGCGATGCGGCCGCCGATCCGTCCGCAGCCCAGCAACCCCAGCGTGCGGCCCCGCAGACCCAGCGTCGGATAAGCCAGCGCCGTCGTCCAGCCGCCCGTTCGCAGCATCGGCCGCCCCGCTTCCAGGCGTTTGGCAACGGCGAGAATCAGCGCCCAGGCGTGCTCGGCGACGGCGTCGGAGCAAAACTCCGGCACGTTGCACACCGTGACTCCGCGCTCGCGCAGCGCCGGCAGATTGAACGCATCCACCCCGGCGGCCTGTGCGGAGATCATGCGGCATCCGTCCAGATACGGCGCGATGTCAACCCCCAGCCGGGGCGTCGTGACAAGGATCTCGGCGCCGCTGACGTACTCGACGATGCGCGGATCGCCGACCCGAGCATCCCAATAGTGCAGGTCGCCCAACACGGCCAGCCGCCCCTTCTGGGCCTCCGACATCGGTTGCAGCGAGGCGACGTGAATCCGCATGAAGACCGGCCCGGTCGGCCCGGCCCAGAGACTACCATAAAAGCATCGCCGTGGGACTCGTTGCCAAAACCCGCACGGTGCTCGAAATGATCAAGTTCGAGCACTCGATCTTCGCCCTGCCCTTCGCCCTGACCGGCGCCCTGCTGGCCGTACGCGGTTTCGGGCTGACCGGGCCGGAGATCGCAGCCAAGCTCGGCTGGATCGTTCTGGCGATGGTCGCGGCGCGCTCCGCCGCGATGGCCTTCAACCGCGTGGTCGACGCCGACATCGACGCACGTAACCCGCGCACGGCGACGCGGGCGATCCCGGCCGGACACGTTTCGAAAAGCTTCACATGGGGCTTCATCGCCTTGTGGTCGGCGGTGTTCGTCTTCGCGACCGCGATGCTCAACCCGCTGTGCCTGATGCTGAGCCCGGTGGCGCTGGCGATCGTCTGCGGCTATTCGTACACCAAGCGGTTCACGTCGCTGTCGCATCTGGTGTTGGGGTTGGCGCTGGGCAGCGCACCGGCGGCGGCCTGGATGGCCGTGCGCGGCGAAAACGAGCCGGCGATTTGGCTGCTGACGGCGGCGGTGATGCTGTGGGTGGGCGGCTTTGACATCATCTATTCCTGCCAGGACGCCGAGTTTGACCGCGAGCAGGGTTTGTACTCCCTGCCCTCGCGGCTGGGCAAGGGGCCGGCGCTGCTGTTGGCGCGCGTCCTGCACGGCTTGATGATCGGCTTGTTGTTCGCGCTATGGGCTCGGATGGGGCTGGGCTGGATCGGGCTGGCCGGGGTGGCGCTGGTGGCGGCGCTGTTGGTCTACGAGCACAGCTTGGTGTCGGCCGATGATCTGTCGAAGGTGAATGCGGCATTTTTTGCCGTCAACGGCTATGTCAGCGTGCTGTTCTTTATGTTCTGGGGCGCGGATATCTACTGGAACGGCTGAGTGGAACGTTGTGGCGCACGGCTTTGCCGTGCAGTCGGGCCTCTGGCCCGACGAGCTACTTCGCGAGGCGCAGCCTCGCGTGCACGGCATAGCCGTGCGCCACAACTCCACTCCACACCCCGCGCTATCATAAGCTTTCCGCCATGACTCCGCGCTTTGACGATCCCCAGGTGGCCGCTGTCGCCGAAAAAGTCCTCGCCGGCGAACGGCTGAGCTTTGACGACGGCGTCGCCCTCTACCGCTCCTCCGACCTGCTCGGCGTCGGCTGGCTCGCCAACCACGTCCGCGAGCGGAAAAACGGCAACACCACCTGGTTCAACGTCAATCGCCACATCAACCCGACCAACGTCTGCGTGGCCGCCTGTAAGCTCTGCGCCTTCGGGCGCCAAAAGCGCCATCCGGCGGCCTACTCGATGTCGCTCGAAGAGGTCTGGGAGCGCGCCGGTCAGGGCTACACCGAGGCCGTCTCGGAGTTCCACATCGTTGGCGGCCTGCACCCGGAGCTCTCGCTCGACTGGTTCTGCGAGATGATCGCGGGCCTCAAGCAGCGGTTCCCACAGGTCCACCTGAAGGCCTTCACGATGGTCGAGATCAGCTATCTCGCCCGCCGGGCCAAAATCTCGATTGAGGAGTGCCTGCGCCGCTTCAAGGACGCCGGCGTCGATTCCATGCCGGGCGGCGGGGCCGAGGTTTTCACCGAGCGCGTCCGACGCATCATCTGCGACCACAAGATGAGCGGCGACGAGTGGCTCGAAACCGCGCGCCTGGCCCACAAGATGGGCCTGCGTTCCAACGCCACCATGCTGTACGGCCACGTGGAGACGTCCGAAGACCGCGTCGATCACCTGCTCAAGCTGCGGGCGGTGCAGGATGAGACGGGGGGATTCCAGACCTACATCCCGCTGGCCTTCCACCCGGAAAACACGCCCATGCGGCATCTGCCGGCGACCAGCGGCTTTGAGGATTTGAAGAACATCGCCATCGCGCGTCTGCTGCTCGACAACTTCCCGCACATCAAGGCCTACTGGGTGATGATGACGCCAAAGATCGCCCAGGTCGCTCAGCGCTTCGGGGCCGACGACCTCGACGGAACGGTTGTGGAAGAGAAGATTTACCACGACGCCGGATCCACGGTTTCGCAGTCGTTGGCGCGGGAGCAACTACTGCGGTTGATCCGCGAAGCGGGCCGCGAGCCGGCCGAGCGTGATACGCTCTATCGGCCGGTCGTGCGGGACGAAGCGTCGTTCACCGTGATGGTTTAGCGAAAAAAGTAGCGCCAAAGCCCCGGCGCGTCCGTATAATAAACGGAATCAGGTCAACTCCGGTGTTCTTCACCCATCATCCATCGCCGTTGCGAGAACCTCGAACCTTGAGTCGGGGATCGGTCGGCGTTCCTACCTCGGCCTGATCCCCGGCTCTAGCCGCTTGGCGGCTTTGTCACCCCTTCTTCGAGCTCTCGAAGCGCCCCGGCGCTAAAGCCGCCGCACACCGTTGGAGCCGTTTGAAATACCTGTAGTGGAGCGAAATAGCCATGTCCAATACCGCCTTGAAGCTGCCGACTGAAACCGAACAGATGATCAACCTGGAAAAGCAGCACGTGATGCAGAATTATGGTCGCTACCACCTCGCCGTGGAGCGCGGCAAGGGCTGCTACCTGTATGGTCCGGAACGCGAGCGATACTTGGACTTCATCACCGGCATCGGCGTCAACGCGCTGGGGCACGGCCATCCGCGGCTGCTCAAAGCCATGCGGGACCAGGTCGGGCAGATGATCCACTGCTCCAACCTTTACTACCACCGCTACCAGGCGCCGTTGGCCAACAAGCTGGCCGAGATGAGCGGTCTGGACCGGGCGTTCTTCTGCAACAGCGGGACTGAGGCCGTCGAAGGCGCTCTAAAGATCGCCAAGGGCTACGGCCGCGCGATCAGCGAGACGAAGTACGAAATCGTCGCACTCAACAACTCCTTCGCCGGACGCAGCCTCGGAGCGGTCTCGGTGACGGGTCAGCCGAAGTACACGCAGCCGTTCGCGCCGCTGCTGCCGGGCGTCAGGTTCATCGACATTGATGACACGACGGCCTTGGAAGGAACCGTCAACGACAACACCTGCGCTATCTTTTTCGAGCCGTTGCTGGGCGAGGGCGGCATCGTGCAGGTCAGCCGCGAGTTCGCCCAAAAAGCGTCCGAGCTGGCCAAGAAGCATGACGCCCTGCTGATCTTCGACGAGATCCAGTGCGGACTGGGCCGCACCGGGTCGTACTTCGCCTTTCAGCACTGGAACCGTCCGACGGCTGAGGACCCCGATCCGGTCAGCATTCTGCCCGACGTGCTCACGGCCGCCAAGCCGCTGGGCGGCGGGCTGCCGATGGGCGTGATTCTGACCAACGAGAAGGCCGCCAAGGTCTTGTCGGCGGGGATGCACGGCTCGACGTTCGGGGGCGGTCCGCTGGCTTGTAGGGCGGCGTTGGAGTTCCTGGACGTGATGCAGGAGCTGCTGCCGATGATCAAGGAGCACGGCGTCTACTTCCGCCGCCGGCTGGAGGAGCTGGCCATGAAGTTCGACTTCGTGGTCGGCCCGCGCGGCCGCGGCTTGATGGTCGGATTGGAGCTCAATATCCCGGGCTCTTGGGTCGTCCCGGCGGCTCAGGCCGAGGGCCTTTTAATGAACTGCACGGCGGGCAATATCCTGCGCTTCCTGCCGCCTTATATCATCGAGCGCCGCCACATCGACCAAGCGATCGACGCCTTGAATAAGGCGTTTGAGGCAGGTCCGCCCCAGGCCTGATCGGAACCAAGCGGGCGCCCGGCGCGGGCTTGGGAGAAATGTAGATTCTCAAGTGGGGCGGACATTCGTGTCCGCCCCCAGCTTTCTCACAAGCCCGCGCTCACTCCTCGTCCACCGGCTTGCGATGACGCGGCAGCATCCCAATCGCGATAGCCCCCAGCATCGCCATTCCGAATACGGCCCATAGAGCGTAGGAGTAGCCGCCCCACACCGCCCGCAACTGGGCCACGAACGTCGGGAACCAGAACTGCGTGATCGTATCAGTGGGCAGGATGGCGGACATCGCGCGCGCCAGCGTCGCCAGACCGAACTGGTCGGCCGCCATTAGCGGGATCAGCATGTAGTCCGCGCCCATCGCAAAGCCGAAGATGATCGCGAACAGATAGACGAACCCCGGCGTCTGCGGCGTCACCAGAAACAGCGTCGGGATGGCCAGGGCCACGATCACATAGGTGGCCAGCATCACCCATTTGCGCGGGAACCGGTCGGCCAGATACCCGGCGAGCAGCCGGCCCATAATGGACGAGATCAAGATCGCCGACTGCGCGTCGCTCCAAACCTCGTCCCGCGCCGCCTGGTCCACGAACCCCTGCTCCTCAAAGACAAACTTCATCAGGAAGTTCACGCAGGCGATTGAGCCGATCGAGGCCGCCGAGCCGATCAACAGCAGCCAGAACGCCGACTTGTTGAGCAGGAAGCTGAAGTCCTTGGGCTTGCTCACCACCTTCGGGGCGGGCGGCTGGTCGGGGACCTCGGCCGCCGCGGCCTTGCCGTCCGGCAACTGCCCGATGTCCTCCGGTTTGTCCTTGAGGATGAATAGCGCCAGCGGCCAAGCCGCCAACGCCAGATAGCCCAGAAACTTCAGCGCCGAGGTGTAGGCGACATCGTCGGACATGGCCGTCGCCGAGCCGTCTCGGACCCACAGCGCGACCGAGCCCATGATGCTGTCAAAGGTCCCCGTGTAGCCGCCTTGCGGAGGCAGATCCTGCCGCAAATGGGTCATCAGGCGCGGGCCGATTTTGTTCACGGCGGCGCCCACCACGGCCACGCCGACGTAAGTGATGCCCATGGCGAAGCCGCGCCGCTCCTTGTACCAGTTCGAGATGATGATCTGGTGTGGAATCGGGCCGGCCAGAAAGTAGCCCAGCATGTACAAACACCAGGCGGCGTAGTACTCGTATTCCGAGCCGCCCAGCCTGCCGAACCACTGGAAGGCCCCAAACGTCAGGCCCGTTCCGGCGATAATCAGCAGCCGAGGGCTGACGCGGGGCACAATCAACGGACCGGCCCAGATCGTCAGCAGAACCGCGATCGGCGCCCCCATCGTCACCAACTGCTGCGTCCAGCCGTGGTCGTCGCGCAGGTAGTCGAAGAAGAACGCGATGTTGTAGTACGGAAAGCCGGTGGAGATGCCGAAGGTCAGGAAACAGGCGGCGATCATCCACGGACCGCGAAAAGGTGTTTGGTTGGCGGCTGCGGGCATGTCAGGGTTTACCGGCGAGGAAGCGAACAGTGTACACGATCCGTCGCGGGCGGCGGAACTTTCCTGTGCTAGGCTGCGAACCTGAAGATGATGCGAGCGCTTGCTTTCCTCTTGTCGGCTCTGGCCCTGTGCGCGCCGCTGGCCGCTCAGTCCAGCCTGCTGGCCGCCCAGATGCGGCAGCTCGCCTTCGGCGGTCAGCCTGCCGAGGCGCAACAGCT
>CAYOPA010000118.1:0-6042 GCA_964405625.1 uncultured Bryobacterales bacterium | reverse complement strand
TCATCGAAAGCCGCCGCGCGCCCGGCTGGCGGACGGACCCGCAGTTTCTGGAAGCGTTGTCATGGGCGGCCCGCGGGGCGAGCTTCGTGGGCCAATGGAAGCAGGCGGAAGTCTACGCCCAGCAGACTTACGAGGCCGCCTTGCCGATCGCTCTCGACAAAGGCGTGGACTCCTCCCCCGCCTTGGCCACCGCGCTGGGGGCGTCCGTGGAGGTGCTGGGCCAGGCGCTGGCCGCCCGCGGCGACCGAGCGGCGGCCGTGGATTTTTTGGGGCGTGAGCGCGAAGCCTGGAGCGGCAGCTCCATCGAAACCCGCATCCAAAAGAACTATCTGCTTGTCGGGCTGGAAGGCCGCCAGATGCCGCCGCTGGAAGCCGACCGCTTTATCGGCGCCAAGCTGCCGGTCGATACAGCCGGGAAGGTGGCGATCTTCTACTTTTGGGCGCACTGGTGCTCCGACTGCAAGGCGCAGAAGCCGGCGCTGCTGAAATTGCACGAAAAGTACGCCTCACGCGGGCTGGCGATCATCGGCCCGACGCAGCTCTACGGCTATATCGGCAGCCGTACGAACGTGCCCCCGGCCGACGAGATCGCCTACATCGAAGGGCCCTGGATGAGCGAATACCCCATGCCGGAGTGGCTGCCCAAGCCGCTGAGCCAGAAAAACTTCGTCGAATTCGGCGTCTCGACCACGCCGACGCTGGTGATCGCGGACCGCGAAGGCGTGGTGCGGCTGTACCATCCAGGCATGATGAGCCTGGAGGAGCTGGAGGCGGCAATCCGGCCGCTGTTGTGACAATCAGCGTCGTCCTGCCGGTTTTCAACGAACAGGTCTGGCTGGGCGGCGCGCTGGATTCCCTGTTCGCGCAAACCGAAAAAGACTTCGAGATCGTCGCCGTGGACGATGGCTCGACCGACGGTTCCTTGGAAATTTTGCGCCAGGCCGCCCGCCGCGACTCCCGCCTGCGGGTGGTCGCCCAACGGCACGGCGGCATCGTTAGCGCGCTCAACCGCGGCGTCGCGGACGCTCGTGGGGCTTATATCGCCCGGATGGACGCCGACGACCTCGCCGCCCCGAAACGCCTACGGTTACAGGCCGCGCGCCTCGACGCCGAACCGTCGGTCGGGCTCGTCGCCTCGCGGGTGCGGTTCCTGGGCGAACGCGCCGCGCACGCGGGGATGGCGCTGTTTGTCGATTGGACCAACAGGCTGCTCAGCGCCGAGCAGATTGCGCGGGAGCGCTTCGTGGAATCGCCGTTCGTGCATCCCAGCGTGATGTTCCGGCGGGAGCTCGTCGAGCGCCATGGCGGCTACCGGGACGGCGACTTCCCCGAAGACTACGAGCTGTGGCTGCGCTGGGTGGAGGCCGGGGTGCGCATGGAGAAACTGCACGCAGAGCTGCTCGACTGGCGCGAGCGGCCCGAGCGCCTGACCAGAAATGACCCGCGCTACTCGGTCGAGGCGTTCTTTCGCGCCAAGGCCCCGTACCTGGCGCGCTTCCTGGAGCAGGCGAATCCGCGTCATCCGCGAGTGATTGTATGGGGCGCCGGCCGCACCACGCGGCTGCGCCTGCGGCCGCTGTTCGAGCTCGGCGTCCAGCCGGAGGCTTGGGTGGATATTGATCCCAATAAAACCGGCTGGAAGGTGCAAGGGGCGCCCGTCCTGCGGCCCGACGAGCTGCCGCCGGCCGGGCGGAGCTTTGTGTTGGTCGCGGTGGGCAAGCGAGGGGCCCGCGAGCTGATCAAGCCATTCTTGCGGAAGAAGGGGTTCGAAGTGGGGCGAAGCTGCCTCTTCTGCGCCTGAGCGGTTGCTTGGCGAATCTGGTTGAGGCTCCGAGGCGGCAGGGCGACGCGACTGGGACGTACGAGGAGGGGGACGAAGACAGCCCCGGGCTTCAGCCCTGGAGGCTATGTTCGGCCATGCGTTTCCGTCGCAAACGGCCTCATGCCGATTGTGTATGCGGATATCTGAGACAGACCACTAGCGCTCCAGCATCCGCACCCTGTGGTTCTCGCTGTCGCCGATGTAGATGGTCCCCTTACCGTCCACGTAGACGCCGTGGGGGCGCGCGAGGCCGCACTTGAGCGGGTCGCCGTCGGGGCCGTCGTGCCGCTCTCCCGTGCCCGCGACGGTCATGATTTTGCCGGATTTCAGGTCAATCCGCCGAATGGTGTGGCTCTCGGTGTCGGCGATATACACGCCGCCGTCGGGGCCGACCTCGACGCCCTTCGGGCCCGAGAGCTTGGCCTGCCGCGCCTGGCCGCCGTCGCCGTCGTACCCCTTCTCGCCGGTCCCGGCGATGTGCCGCCAGACCTGCTGCTTCCAGTCCAAGCGGTAGACGGCGTTGCCTTCGCGCAGCGCCAGGATCATGTCGCCGTCTTTGGAAAAGGTCATCGTGCGGGGGCCGTTGAGCGGCGTTCCGGCGACTTTCGCGCCGTCCGGCGTGGGAAGCTGCTCGCCCGTACCGGCGAACGTGCTGATCTCTCCCGTCCCCATATCCACCCGGCGGATGCGGTGGTTGCCGATGTCGGCGATATAGAGATGGCCGTCGCGGTCGAAGGCGATCGAGTGCGGCCGGAACAGCTTGGCTTTCGTCGCCGGACCGCCGTCGCCCGAAAACCCTTCCTCGCCCGTGCCCGCGATGGTCGTGATGACGCCGGACTTCATGTAGACCTTGCGCACAATGGCGTTCTTCATCTCGACGAAGATCATGTCGCCGGCGCGGTCGAAGCGGATCTCGTAGGGCTCGTTGAGCTTGGCCGCCGTGGCGGGGCCGCTGTCGCCGGAGTAGCCCATCTCGCCGGTCCCTGCAACGGTGGAGATCGTTCCGGTCGTCCTGTCGATGCGGCGGATGCGGTGGGTGTCAATCTCGCAGACGTACAGCGCGCCGTCCGGGCCGATGGTCAAGCCATAGGGATTGCCGATCTGGGCCGCCGTCGCCGGTCCGCCGTCGCCGGTCGCGCCGGAGACGCCGGTTCCCGCCAGGGTTTTGACCTCGGCCGCGACGAGCGGCAACGTGGAGACGGCGGCCGCCAGGACCAATTTTAAGAGACATTTCTTCATGTGTTCGTACCCAGCGAAAGTATAGTGTATGGAGTCAAGCGTTTCAGGCCTCACCGAGGTCGGGCCGGTTGCGCCTGAACGATTCCACCGCGCGGCCCCGGCCCTCTATGCTGTGTAGCGGAAAGGCGGCTTGAGCTCATGAAATTTTCCTGTTTCCCAATCGTGGTTCTGTTGGTCTCGGCGAGCCCTTTGTGCGCCGCCGATGACTGGATCAAGGTCTCCACCGAGAACATTGAGGTCTTTACGGCCGGTGGAGAAGGCGTCGCCAAGCGCACGGCGCTGCACTTTGAGCAGATCCGGGGATTCTTCCTCCAGACGATGGGCATCGAGAGCAAGAGCGAGGAGCGGGTGCGCATCATCGGGTTCCGCAACGACCGCGAGATGGACCCCTTCCGGCCGACCGAGTTCGCCTCGGCCTACTACACCGAGCTTGCCGGCCGCGACATCATCGTGCTCGGCCGCATCGGGGCCGAACGTCACGAAACGGCCGTCCATGAATACATGCACCTGCTGGTGCGCAGCACCGGCGTCGAACTGCCGCCGTGGCTCAACGAAGGTTTTGCCGAGCTCTACTCCACGCTGGAGCCGCGCGGCAAGAAGGTCATGGTCGGCGCTTTGCCGATGGGGCGGCTGGCGGCGCTTCAACAGCTCAAGTGGATCCCCATGGAGCGGTTGCTGCAAGTGCGCCACGGCGATCCGGAATACAACCTCAAGGCGCACGCAGGCGCCTTCTATGCCGAGAGCTGGGCGCTGACGCACATGCTCAAGCTCAACGCCGACTACCGTGCGGGGTTTGCGGACTTCCTCGACGCCCTGGTGCTGACCGGAGACGGCGCCAAGGCGTTTCAGCAGGTCTACAGCCGGACTCCGGAGGAAGTGGAGCTCCAGCTTAGAAGCTACGTCAAGCAAGGCTCGTTCATGGTGGAGCTCTACGACATCAAGTTGGAGAAGAGCGCCGAGGCTCCCGAGGTCTCAGCCGCTTCGGAGCTGGAGATCGGCTTGATCCTCGCCGGGCTGATGGGCGGCCAGAGGGAAAAGCGCGAAGAGGCCGAAGCGCGGCTGGAGGAGCTCGCCGAGCTGCATCCCGACTCGCCCGAGGTCGCTGAAGCGCAAGGCTATCTGGCCTGGCAGGGGGGCTCGGCCGTCGGCGCCGTGGAGCATTTCGCGCGGGCGGCCGAGCTTGGCGCGACGAATCCAAAGATGTATCGCGACTTGGCCGCGCTGGCCCGCGGCGAGCGCGGCCTGGAGTTCCAAATCGCGATGATGCAGAAGGCCGTTGACCTGGAGCCCGAGAATCTCGACACCCGCCGCATCCTCGGGCATCTTTTCCTGCAGAACGAGCAGTGGGCGCGCGCGGCGGTCGAGCTCAACAAGGTCACCAAGGTCGAGACCGAGGAGCAGGCCTTTGCGCTGCAGCACGCGCGCGCTTACGCCTACTACCGCCTCAACAGCCATGACGAAGCCGAGAAGCTGGCCCGGCAGGCGCGCAAGTTTTCCGACGGCCCGCAGAAAACCGCGCAGGTCGAGCTGCTGCTGGAGGCCATCGCGCGCGTCAAGGACCGCGACAATGGGGGCTCTCACAATGAGGTCGCACTGGCGCAGCCCGGCATGTTCGGCGGGTTAGTCGACGAATCGGGGCCGCCGAACATGCGACGCAACGTCCTGCCGCCTGGGGGAAAGGATGTTGACGTGGAGCTCAAGCCCGAGCAACCGAGCTTCACGGGCCGATTGGTGCAGTTCGACTGCCTCGGTGATTCTGCCCGGTTGCACGTGGAGTCCGCCGCCGGACCGCGGACATTCGCATTGCTGGACCCGATGAACGTGGTCATCAAGCGCAATGGCGAGCCGGCGGCGGACGTGTCATTCACTTGCGGGCCGCAGGATGGCCGGGCGATCACCATTGCATACGTTGAGCCGGAGGAGGACGGCGAAGCGAATGCCGTTGCGCTGGATTTCCTGGATGCGCTCCCGTAGGGCGGGCGGAGGCCCGGCCCCTGGAATTCTCACGTTGCGCCCGGCCGGCGCGGTCGGCTCTCGGGCTTTCGAGCCGACGGACAAGAATGTCCGTCGCTACCCAACCCAGACACTATTTAGGCCGCCGCGTCGGCCAAATCGCCGACCATCCGGCCGCCCGCCAGCCGCGCCTGCGCCTTACGGCGCGCTCGCATGGTCCGCACCCGCACCGCGACCGGCGACAGGCCGTGCCGCTCGGCCACTTCCTGACTCGAATAGCCCTTCACGTAGCGGTCGATGAGCAGCTCCCGCTCGACCTTGCTGCACTCGGCCAGGGCCTTGCCGATCTCAATGGCGGCGGTGCTCACGCCCGAGCGCCCTTCCATGTGCAACGGCAGCTCGGCGGTCTCGCGGCTGCGCCGCAGCAGGTTGCGGAAGACGTTGAGCGCGATCGTGTTCACCCACTCCACAATCCGGCCGGCGTCGCGTAATGAATGCCGTTTTTCCCAACCGCGCGACCACGCGGCTTGGGCCACCTCCTCGGCCTTGGCGGGGTTGATGCCGCGGGAAAGCAAGAATCTCCAAGTCGCCTGGAAGCCTCCTTCATAAGCTTGCGCGAAAGCGCTGCTGGAGAGGGTTTGAAGCTCTTTTTTTTCTTGGTTTTCCATCACATCTACAACGATACGCGGCGGTTTCCCTTTCCGAAAGTAAGTTACCGTTAGACGCTCCAGTAACCTGCGGCCAGGCCGATGACCATCCCGGCGGCTCCGGCCGCGACCGGAGAGGCCGCCAGCGCCGCGAGCGCCCGCCCCGTCGTGACCGGGCCGGGCCGCCATACGACAAGCGCCTGGACCAGCAAAGTGAAGCCGAACGCCATGCCGCCGGCGCTGGTATTCGCGCACCAAGGGCAGTGCGGCGGATTCGAGTTGTGGATGTTGCAGTGGTCGGCGGCGCCCGCCCACAGGAAGGTGCAGCCGCACTGGTACGCCAAGTCGCACCAGTTGATAAAGAAAACGCCGGTGAAGGCC